>CAZYXQ010000023.1:0-12841 GCA_964651235.1 uncultured Gammaproteobacteria bacterium | reverse complement strand
GCCCCGCCCCCCCCCGCCCCCCACCCCCGCCGCCCCACCCCAACACACTCCCTGACTTCCGTAGCAACAGGACTTAGAGAAGCTAAAGAAAAAGGAATTTTACTTGGATTCCCCATGGTGGATTTTCAGGCAACGCTTTTTGACGGTACCTATCATGATGTTGACTCATCGGATATCGCATTTAAAATTGCCGCATCCATGGCTCTTCAAGATGGAGCAAAAAAAGCTGATCCAGTATTACTTGAGCCCATCATGAAGCTTGAAGTAACGGTACCAGACAATTTTATGGGTGTTGTAATCGGAGATATATCAAGCAAACGCGGAAAAATTCTTGGAACTGATAAAAGAGGAAGGGCAACTATCATTAAAGCATATGTTCCGCTCGCTGAACTGTCCGGATATGTCACCGCACTTCGGTCGCTTACCGAAGGAAGGGGAATTTCCTATATGGAACCATCGCATTATGAGGAAGTTCCTGCAAATATCCTGAAAAATTTGATTCAAAAATAACAACAAAACTGTATGAAAACACTCGTGTTTTCCGATACTCATTTGTGTACTATTTTTGAACCGAAAAAATTCGAATTTTTGAAACAACTCATAACCGAAGCTGATCGTGTTATTATAAACGGTGATTTTTGGGACGGTTTCTTAACCTCTTTTAATGACTTCATAAACAGTCCGTGGAAACAACTTTTTCCCCTTCTAAAAACAAAACAAACAGTATATGTATTTGGAAATCATGATCGGTCATATTATACAGATCCTAATGTAAATCTTTTTTCTACGCATCAAACAACTCAATATGTGTTAAAAGAAGGATCAAAAATTTTTGTTTTTGAACACGGCAATAGACTATTCCCTTCTTTTGATGAAACATTTAAAATTCCAAAAAGTATTTTAAGATTATGTGCTCGTACACAACGAGTAATCGAAAAGATATTTATAAGAACCACTAAAAAATCCATGCGACTTCTCGGAGTACTATTTAATAAAAGGCTCAAGATTAAATTAAAAACTCTTGAGCAATCTTACAATACAATTCACATTTTCGGTCATACTCATTTTGCAGAATACGACCCCGACCATAATTTTCTTAATACTGGGTTCATTCAACATGGATTAGCTCAATATGCTTTTATTGAGAATAATCACATTACTCCAAAAGAAGAATGGTATGGCTAATATCTCCTCATCAAAATACGTATTGACAAAGTGAACAATTGTTTACTATAATGGTAAACATTCGTTCAATCAAGTTTTTTACCTTTGAAATGCTTTTGTAATTAGTTATCAGTTTAATAATGATTCTATGGGAACTATTGACCGGCTGGGCATAATTAAAAAATTCTACCGCCGACACAAACGATTACCCTCATATTCCGAAATGCTAAAATTATTTAAAATAGCTTCAAAAAATGCAATTTTTAAAATCGTAGGCAAGTGGATTGAAGAAGGAATCATTAAAAAAGAAGGAAGTAAATTAGCTCCAACTTCTCGCTTTTTTGCAATACCCCTCCTTGGTAATATTCGTGCAGGCTTTCCTATCCTGGCTGAAGAAAACCGTGATTATGTATCCCTTGATGATTATCTTATCGAAGATCCGCAGTCATCATTCCTCCTTAAAGTAAACGGCGATTCACTCGAGGGAATTGGAATATTTGAAGGAGATATTGTAATTATTGAGCGAAAAAAAGATGCTCCTGTCGGATCTGTAGTGCTGGCTCAGATAGATAAGGAATGGACGCTGAAAATCCTACGAAAAGATCGTCTTCAAAGGATTATATATTTATCGGCAGCTAATCCGAAATATCCATCCTTTTATCCTAAAGAAGAACTGCAAATATTTGGGATTGTTAAAGCAGTTGTAAGAAAGTTTAATTAATTAAACCCGTATCAATCCAACAGGTTAGTTAAGGGACATCGCGTATGATCGTGTTTTTTAGCCACACAATATGCTCTACCATATTCTATGGTCCTGTAAGTAAAATCAAACCATTCATTCTTCGGTAAAATCTTCATCAGGTCTTGCTCAATATGAACAGGGTCATGGCTTTTGGTGAGTCCCCATACTTGTGCAAGTCGACGTACATGAGTATCAACAGCTATTCCCTCAACAATACCATATGCATTTCCCAAAACTACATTTGCAGTTTTCCGTGCAACACCTTTTAATGTTAACAATTCTTCCATCGTATCCGGAACTGTTCCATAAAACGTATCTTTTATCATGTTGGCTGTATCTAAAATGTTTTTTGCCTTATTATGGTAAAAACCCGTTGAATGAATATCTTGTTCAAATTCTGCAAGTTCAGCGTTTATATAATCATCCAATGTTTTATATTTTCTAAATAAACGCGTGGTAACCTTATTAACCATCTTGTCAGTACACTGTGCGGAAAGAATAACCGCAACCAACAATTCCCAGTTATTTGAGTAATTTAATTCTATTTTTGCCTGTGGAAAAAGTCGTTTTAATTCATATAAAATGATTTTAACCCTCTTATGTATGGTTAACATAATATACGTTTTTTTTAAAATATATAAACTTTTCGCGTTCAAGGTCGTATAACACTTTTATTATCCTGCCAACATCTTTATTAACAAGTGCAATTATCTTTTTTTTTGTATATGGTTTGGTAAGAAGTAATTTCAATAATAAACCCCGAATTTGCCGATCTGATCCTTCAAACTGAGATTGTAAGGTATAATGCTTGCTTCGTTTGTTCGGATTGTCTATTGATTTTCCTAAAAATGAACCATAATCCATTAAAGCCCAGTACCATTCACGGGGATTTTCCCAATTTAATGTTTCCCGAACCCAAGGATAAATTTCTTTATCGTCTACTTTTATTTTATCTTTAAAAAAATGGTGAATAAAAACACGCCGTATGTTTGTTTCAATAAAGATAGTGGGTTTATTATATGCAAAAGCAGTAATTGATGCAGCGGTTGCCATACCGATTCCTGGAAATGAATCAAGTATAACGGGATTATCAGGCAATTTCCCTTTATAGTTTTGTATGACAATTTCTGCGATGCGTTTGAGATACAATGCTCGTCGATTATACCCCATTCCCTGCCAGGCATACAGAACCTGTTTTACTGTTGCATATGCTAACGCATTAAAATCAGAAAATTGATTTATAAATAATGGATATTTTGTCAATACACGGTTCACTTGTGTCTGTTGAAGCATTATTTCGGATACTAAAATACAGTATGGGTCTTGTATATTCCGCCAGGGAAGATTTCTTTTATGTATTCGATAATAATCGTTTACCGTATCTTTAAACCTCTGCAGATATGTTTTACTGATATTCACCCATTCATTATATCAAGGACTATTTAAGCCATTCGATATAATCACATCCTGTTGGAACTCTATTTACTTTATCCCATCCCGATGTTGAGCATTTTTTCATCTTTTTACCCGTTGGGGTTTCAACAGAAACAAGCTTACTACCACATTTGGGACAATCTTCATCAAGTTCAACAATCGCAGCTTGTACCCATGCAAAATAGTCACAACCTGATGCGGTTTTAGTCTTTGGATCCCAGGAATTCGTTGAGCATTTTTTCATCTTTTTGTTGAATCTGGTCATGGTCATGATAAGCGGAGCTCCACATTTTGGACATTTTTCATCCAGCGTCTGTGGTTCAAACGGCAACCACTTCACAAATGCACATCCTTCAGTTTTACCGGTTTCTTTACTCCACGAACCGGCACTGCAACGCTGAAGTCTTTTTCCTGTCTTTGTGGTAATTATTTCCGAAAGAGCAGATCCGCATTTCGGGCATGTGTTTTCATCCATATATAAAATGTAAATGAAATAGTAATAACGCGCAATGGCATATATGCGACAATTTTATAAGTATACCCTATTCTAACAATATTTTTTAAGCCAATGAGAAGATGTTTTAAGTATAATATATGGATATTGTATAGGAGGGTTGGCAGAGCGGCTCAATGCGCGGGTTTCGAAAACCCGTATCCCGAAAGGGATGCACAGGTTCAAATCCTGTACCCTCCGCCTTCGTCCGCCGAAGCTAAAACTTCGTCGTACTATGGCTGACAAAGTCAACCTTTTATGAATCAAAGTCCGCTCAATCGCATATAAACGGAATTCTTTTTTCAGATTCACTCAGCTTTAACAATACACCCACATTTACTTCTTATACCTTAATTATCGTTTTCGGAAAGTCTAATGTCTCGATTGTATGGTCTTCGGTAGTAGTCAGAATTGTCTGATATTGTTTGATGAGATCTATGATCATTTTTTTATTGTCTTTATCAAACTCCGAAAAAATATCATCAAGAAGAAGAATGGGTTTTTTTTTGAATTTGTCTTCATAATAGGTTATTTCATTCATTTTAAGCCAAAATACGCCAAGCCGTTGCTCACTCCGGGAACCGTAATGATGAATATTTTTATCTCCATCTGACTTAAGGAGAATTTGAAACTCATCTTTCTGTGGACCAATAAGTGTACGGTGCCATCGTTTCTCTTCCTGGAAAAACTCTTCAAAACGTTTCATGGTTGCCTCATTTTTCATATATTCAATAACAAACTCCTTATGGTCAAGACGAGAATGACTGTTTAAATATTCAATATAGCGTTTTCTCGCCTCGGTAATATATGAAGCCTGATCTACAATGTAAGTATTCCAAAAAAGCAGTTCTTCTCTTAAATTAAGATCGTCTTTACGATGGTCAAAGATTTTATTTCTTCTTCGTATCGCATTTTCAAGATTAACGATTCTTTTTTTATATTCCGGATCATAAAATGAGATAACTTTGTTGAAATATGATCTTCTTGCGTCAGGTGAACCAGTAATAATCTCAATGTGCTCGGGTGCAAATAGAACAGCCTTTGTCTGTTCTAAAGCATATTGCTGATATCTTTTTTTTGTACGTGAGATAAGATATGTTTTGATTATTGTGTCGTTGTTTTTCTTATATACAATTCTAAATTCATTCCTGTTATGGGATTCAGAAAATACACCCGCTACTGAACCATCACTATACCCTATCTGAAGTAGTTCTTCTTCTTTGCTTTCTCTGAAACCAACGCCGTTTATGAGGAAATAAATGCTTTCAAGGATGTTGGTCTTTCCACGGGCATTTTCTCCCAACAACACAGTAAGATGCGGACTGATAACCAACTGTAACTGATCTTTATTACGGAAATGATACAAGGCAAGTTTATATAGTAGCATACTATACAATTTTTCTATGGTGACCTGACATAAGACTCAATTATATGAAACGTACATACATGTCGCAAGACTTGTTGTGCGTTATTGTGCTTTTTTCTTCAGAAGAAAAATAGTTTCAAAAAAAAGCGGAAGCTTGAAAAAAGATCCCCTTAGTAATGAAGTTGATTTTAGGGAGGAAAACATAGTATACCAATACTTTTTCGAAAAAACGGATATTCGAGAAAAATCCTGCCTGTGAAACAGACGAATCCAGGTATTTTCAAGAGTATAAATTTTATGAAGAACGTGCTTACGCGATACCCTCATTGATTCTTCAATAGCACGTTTTATCTTTGAACGCTCCACACGCTCTAATACATCAAATGTCACTACCAAATCAAATGAATTATCTTCAAATGGTAGGTCTGTTATGCTTCCTTCCTTTACATACGGCTGTACAGAATCATGCGCCATTGCTATTGCTGTTTTTGATATCTCGGCTCCCCAAGCATCAATTCCTAAAAACCGTAATGCATTGATTAGACGACCCGTACCACACCCCACATCTAAACAGGTTTTTGGGTTAATATATAGTTTTATTAAAACTGCTCGATATATTGCAGTGATATTCTGTAAAATTCGTCCAACCAAAGACTCTCTTGCATGAAATACATATCCGCTCTTTTTACCGTGGTAATATTCCCGATCATAAAATCCCGCATCTATCTCATATGGCATAATGACCGTTCCTTTAAATTCGTCTCCTTCAATTACTTTTTTTAAGTTTTCAAAATTATTTCCATTTGCAACAATTGCCGTAAGTCTCAGATTTTTTGCCAGTTTGGTTGCGATAGGATCAAAAGGCGTATTCATACCTGGTGCCCATTTGGAACCGACCAAATCTTCACATTCTTCCCATGTTAGTTTTTTGATTATGTGAGCATCTTTATATTTATTTGGATCTTTGTCATAGATCCAATCGATATTAGATAAATTTATCATGATCTGGGCTCGATACATTTGCGCGACTTTTACCATACAGTAATCAGTTGACCAACCCGGCTTCCATCCTGATGCAATTACAACCGGTTCTTTCCAGTTACGGATCCGTCTATCATAATCATTAATTATTCGAGGATGAGCGATATCCTGAAAAACCGTTCTTAAAAGATGGGCATTTAATCTGGTTACGTGTATTCCAAGCCAGTCAAGATCTTCTGAACTCAATGTGCCTACCACTGCTTTTCCTGCATCACGATAGGTACGTGAAAGGCGACCACCGCCAGCAACAAGAAAAAAGCGCTTTCCTTTTTCAACTTCTTCACGTATAAAAACATTAAGTCTTTTAATAAAATCAGTGTTTATTTTTTCATTGGGAACAAGAAGACTCCCGCCGACAGATATGACAATGGGTGGTTCTTTATAGCTTAACATGCAATTTTTGTGCCTAAAAAAATCCCCGCGTCTGACGCGGGGTCACGTATTATTCTTAACTCGTAATGCAACTTACAAATAACATATTCAATATGTATATATTATACATGAGGCTACTTAAAAGGTCAAATAACCCCAATCACACTAAAGAATTCCCTCCCCGACATTAAAAATGTAACTTAATAATTTAGTGATCAAATATGAGGAAACAAGAAGAACGAAACCTATGATGCCGGCTGTCAATTTCGCCCTACCGGATTTCATCTTTTCCGGTGATCCCTGAGACATCATGATGTCAGACCCACCCCAAACAATAACAAAAAAGAGAATTATGCCTGCCATTGACATTATAAACGGTAAAACCGCATTGATAAGATCACCAAGATTATTAATATTCTTTAAAGGCCCGGTAATCTCTGTTCCTCCGATTTGAGTTGATTGTGCAAGAAGCTGTGATTTCATCTTTTTATCAAAAACCTTAAACTTTTAATCAATATAATACTTATTAAATGTATGCCTAAGGAAATGGTAATATAAAAGTTACTTAACTTCAATAGTTGATTCAATCCCATAAAGATCGGATCAAAGTATGAAAGGTTAATCCTAATCTCAAATAAATATAATAAGACTCCTATCACAAGCGCAATGGGAATTAAATAGATGACGTCAACCAAATCCTGCTTTGATGAAAACATGTTTGATGAAATGGATACCAACAGATATCCGATAAAAATATTAATGTGCACATTATCATTGGGAAAAAGTTTGAACTGATGTATAAACCAAAAAAAACACATAGCTCCGAAAAAAGGAGCTATGCCGATTAAAACAGAACGAATTACATCGGCTTTTTCATAGGTAACTGTTCCCAACTTAATACTACTGTTCTCCCACTTGGGAAAGATCTGAATTTCTCCTACTTTTAAAAAAAGAACTGTTGCGGCTAAAAAGTGAGATACCTCATGAATTACCGTCCCAGGAAAAAATAACAATGCAATACACGAATATGCGATAGTATTATTTCTGAATGTTCGATAAAGTATCTGATAGAGCTCATTAACAAAATAATGCGATATGAAATAGAGTGTTATTATCTGTATCCAAAAAAAAAGGACGTCGTATGTAATACTATGCATGGACAAAATCCAACTCCAAAAATGAATATAGTTTTATTTCCTTTTGGATAATAATGAATAACACCAACCCGATTACAAGTAGGGTTATCGTCGCCAAAAGTAGTAATATCGTATTAAATGTGTTTTCAAAACCTTCCTGTATGGGTTGAATATTTTTTTCAGGAATAATATGATATTTTTTTACAAAAGCATCAATATCCAGTGGAGTAAAGGTGTCCATATAACTAATATCTTATTATACATGAACAGGCTGCATTGCCTGACCGCTACCACCCTGATCCATCGTCTGTGAAGGCGTAACGGGAGGAGGTGTATCAATGGCTGGTTTATTCTGAGTTTCGGTTTTTTGTTGATCTATGACTCCTGGATTCTCAAACTGTTCCTGAACTTTGAATGATGCACATTTGGAACAAATAGGGGTACTGTTTAAAACTACAATTTGTTCAAATTTATTCGCGCATAATTCACACAAGTATTTCTTTTTTTCCTCCGTGCTTGATTTTGGTACCAGCTTGGTTTTTTGAATATTAAAAATTAAACTTTCTCCGTCAAAATCAACCTGTACCTCGTCTCCAGGCAAGGCTTTTCGCTCAATAATAAGACTTGATATGGGATTTTCAACCATGCGCTGTATAGCACGGCGAAGCGGACGGGCACCGAAAACAGGATCAAAACCGCTCCGTGCAATTTCTTTAATCGCCTTATCAGTACATTCAAAACCCATGTTTTGATCTTCCATTGATTTTTGAACTGACTTTAGTTGTATTTTGACAATTTTAGTCATATGTTCATACCGAAGCGGTTCGAACATGATGGTTTCATCAAATCTGTTTACCAGTTCTGGTCTGAAAAACTTTAACAGTTCGTTCATCACCTTTTCCTTTAATGCGAAAAACTTCTTTTTCTCAATCTCATTATCTACCTTTTGTTTTTCTTCTACATGTTCTTTTAAAGGAAGATCTTTCCCAAAATATTCTTCTATCGATTTTACTTTCCAAATAGTCTCAGTCTGAAGTTTTGACCATACATTTTCACCTGATATGATCACCTCCAACCCGCTTGGTGAAAATGTGTGAATATCCCAATATGATACAGGTAGTGAACCCTTCTCAACGGTCTGATCTGTGAAATAATCTTTCAAAAATCCGGTTTGCCAATCGTTCCCACTCATTTTTCTTCTCCAAAACCTGTCTTTGTAAGTTACTACTTCCATATCATCAGGTGAAAAAGCATGTGTTTTTAGTGAAGCAGTAGGTAGCTGTTCGTCTGGTGCATCAGGAAGAGCATTTATCACTACTCCATCTTTAAAATATGCGATAAGAGTTGACTTTTTCCACTGCTTTGCTGTAGTTGATGTACGGATAAATACAACACCCACCTTAGTAATCATTTCTACCCCTGAAGAAGACATACAATGTGTATCAAATCCATGTATTGGTAATTCTTCTTTTTCCGGTTTTTCAGTTGACCCCTCAATGACACCAACTTCCACTTCCTGACCTGCAAAATAATCAAGAAGCATTTTCTCATTCCATTTAGTGGCACCTTCTTTTTCAAGACACTTATTACCTATGGTAAGTATTTCTCTCCCACGGGGAGAATACGCATAGGTGGTAATAGAAGGTGGTTCTTGAATTTCTACTTTTCCTCCTTTCATAAGTTCTTCCTGTATGATCTTTGATCCGAGATTTGAAGTACAGATCACAACGGTGTTTTTGAAAGAAATCACATGCCCTTTATTATCCGTGAGTCTCCCATCATCAAGTATCTGTAAGAGAATATTAAAAATATCAGGATGTGCTTTCTCGACCTCGTCAAATAAGACGACTGAGTACGGTTTCCGACGAACAGCCTCAGTAAGTTTACCACCCTCTTCATATCCTACATATCCAGGTGGTGCACCGAGTAGTTTTGCCACTTCATGTTTTTCCATATACTCCGTCATATCAAATCGAATCATTGCTTCTTCCTGACCAAATAAAATATCTGCCAATGTTTTTGCCAGTTCTGTTTTACCTGTACCTGTCGGACCCATAAATATGAATGATCCGATCGGCCGCGTCGCAGATTTAAGCCCTGCTCTTCCCCGGCGTACCGCTTGAGCAACTGAAGAGACTGCCTCTTCCTGACCTATCATCCGTTTATGCATAATATCTTCAAGTTTGGCAAGTTTTTCCATTTCGCTCCCAGTAATTTTATTGACTGGAATCCCGGTCCATCGCGATACAATATCTTTAATCATCTCAACTGTTACGCTTGTTGTTGTCTGTGCTTTTTTCATGTTATACTCATCTTTTTTAGCATTTAGATCTGCTTGAATATCTGAAAGATGTGAGTTTATTATGCGAGATTTGACTGTATCAGCTCGCTTGTCACATTCGGCTTTTTCCTGAGTAAGTTGTTTGACTCTGTCTTCCAGGGATTTTATCTCCTCGGGAAGTGAAATTAGAGGAAGCCGTACGGCTGAAGCTGCCTCATCGATAAGATCAACTGCCTTATCGGGAAGAAACCGATCCCCTACATACCGCTTAGAAAGACGAACTGCTGCATCAATGGCATTATCAGGAATTTGTACTTTATGAAAAGCTTCATATTTATTCTTTAATGCACCCAACATTTTTATAGCTTGTTCTTCAGTTGGTTCTGGAACGACAATTGGTTGAAACCGCCGTTCAAGAGCAGGATCTTTTTCAATATACTTTCGATACTCAGTTAAGGTAGTTGCTCCAATAACTTGTACTTCTCCGCGTGATAAAGCAGGTTTAAGAAGATTTCCCGCATCTCCCGATCCTTCACCACCTGCCACAATATTATGAATCTCATCGATAAATAAAATTATCTGACCCTTACTACCCTTAATCTCTTCAATAATATCCTTCATGCGTTCTTCAAATTCACCTTTGTGTGATGCACCAGCAATAACACTCATAAGATCAAGTGATAATATCCGTTTATTAAGAAGTGATTCGGGTACTTGTTTTGCAACAATCTGCTGTGCAAGCCCCTCAACAATCGCGGTTTTTCCAACTCCTGCTTCACCGACAAGCGCAGGATTATTCTTTGATCTACGGGATAGAATATGAATCACCCGTTCTATGGTTTGCGATCTCTCAAGAACCGGATCAAGAAGACCCTGAGCTGCTTTTGCAGTCATATCAATTGTATATTGTTCAATGGATGATTTTTTCTTTTCCGCTTCTTTTTGATCTGCTGCCACAAGACCTTCTTTTTTACCGACTATCTTTTTGTTCAGATCTTCTTTTTTAAGACCCAGTTTTGAAAGTACTCGCGCACCCACTCCTTCTCCCTCTTCAAAAGTTGCAAGAAGAAGATGTTCAGGTGAAATAAACTCAAAACCAAGTTTGCGGGCAATTACGAGAGAATTATCCAGTATCCGTTTTAACCGGGGTGAAATCTGAGGTGGAACAAGTTTATTGTTTTCTCTCTTATAAAGGGGAGCTAGTTCCTGTTCAACCAACTGCGGTTGCACTTTCAGCTCTGTAAGAAGTTTGTATATCTCTCCGTCAGCCAATAGTCCATGTAGTACGTGTTCACTATCAATAAACTGATCTTCAAGCTCTTTCGCTTTAGTTTGTGCTGAAAGAAACACCCTATTTGATCGTTGAGTAAGATGAGTCATAAGATCAAGTTCTGCCCGTTTTTGATTATCGATATTTGAAGAAAGTGATTTGGTACCGACAGTTCCACCTGTCGGAATCGTCTTATTGAGTCCTCCAGGAGCTCCGGTTGCCGGTTGATTCACCGGAGCAACTGCTTGAGTTTGAGGTGGAACTGAACCCAAAGGTTGCGGATGACCTACTTCTGCAGAAGGTGTTGGTGGTGGTGTTTGATTTACAGAGTTCATAACAGATTGAATATTATGTATTTGCTGCTGCTGGGGATTGGAGACTGGAGGTGTCCCAATTCCATTAAAGGATTGTCCTCCACCCGGAGGTGATCCGATACCGCTATATGACTGTGGTTGAGAAATAGTGCTAGTTTGGGTTGTTGTAGAGCCTTGAGCATTAGCTGCACTTGCATTGTTGTCTGGTTTTTTTATAAAATCAAAGAAACCTGCCATATATTTCATTATGAAGTAAAGGCAAACGGTTGTCAACACTTTCATGAATAACACAATACCAAATCCGAAAAAATACCTTGCGATAGGGGTTGGAGTCTTAGCTTTTTTATTGATTCTCGTTTCTATAGTTCAGTCTCTCCTGAGTCAAAAAGGTCAATCCGGAACAAATCCATGGATAACGCCCACCCCGGTTGGCGGTGGCGTATATCAAAAAAGCCAATTAAGCAAAACTGAGGATCCAAAAAAACTTGCTCTACTGTCCCCGACAACCGACCCTCGTATCTTTGCTTCAAGAAACCAATTAAGCGAAGTGAGACAAATAGTCCCCCTTGAAACAGAACAATTTATTCTGGACTACTCACCAAATCTTGACAAGCTAGTGGTCACAAGAAAAACCGAAGGAGCAGATGATGCATTCTCAGACTGGGCAATTGAAAAAGGATATCCATTAATTGTAAATAATAATGATACAACTATTGTTTCTGACAAATCTATGGAGGAAGTACAGACTCCCTATGTTACACGCAGCCCGGATAAGGATTTTCAATCAGTCGTGAACCTTCTTTCCCTGATCATGCAGCCACCGGTTTTTAAACCAAGTAATTCCAGTACCCCAACTCCTCCTCCCTCTTCATCTTCATCAAGCAAATCCAGCAAATCATCTTCTTCATCATCCACATCATCACAATCAGGTTCTCAATCATTTGTATATTATCCACAGTGTAACGGTCCCTATGATAAGTATCCACTTGCTTCAGGGTGTAACGTATGCCAAGCAGGATGCGGACCTACCACCGTAGCAATGATACTTTCCTCATATATTGATAAAAAATATGACCCGCCGGCAGTTGTTGATATCTATAAAACTATGGGTGGAGCTGCTTGCGGAACCGGGTTAAGCTATGCAAAAACAGCATTGAGTAGTCGTGGGGTAAAAACTTCCGATTATATCCTTCCCTACACCGGAACTGAACACGATATAAAAGAAGTA
>CAZYXQ010000022.1:0-13150 GCA_964651235.1 uncultured Gammaproteobacteria bacterium | reverse complement strand
GTATTTATCATGGTCGTATTTATTGTAACTCCGATTATTTCCGCTCTTATTCAGCTTGCAATGTCGCGTAAACGAGAATATCTTGCCGACGCTGATGGTGCATTACTTTCGAGATACCCGGAAGGTTTGGCAAACGCACTTGAGAAAATTTCAGCATATCCTTATGGTCTTTCAACGGCGACTACATCAACCGCACATCTTTTTATCTCAAATCCGTTGAAAAAACAAAAAAATACAGGATGGTTTATGAACCTATTCAGTACCCATCCACCGGTTGAAGAAAGAATTAAAATTTTACGGAGTATGTAATAAAAACTCAAAACTCAAAAATCAAAAGTCAAAAATAAAGATAAAAAGTATAAAGTATACAGCTTAAAAACTTTTAATTTTTGAATTTAAATTTTGACCTTTGACTCTTAATTTTTGACTAATTTTATTATGTGCGGTATTGCAGGATTTGTCGGATTTAGAAATGAAGATTTAATGAAACAATGCTCCCAATGGCTGAAGCATCGGGGCCCTGATGGAGAAGGATTTTACTTTGGTGAACATACTACGCTTTTAAACCGAAGACTCGCAATCATTGATGTTAAATGGGGCAATCAGCCAATTTATAATGAAGACCATACAAAAGTGATTGTATATAACTGAGAAATTTATAATTATCTTGAACTTCGAAGCGAGCTTGAAAAAAAAGGACACATATTTAAAACCGTATCAGATACAGAGGTGATTTTACATGGGTATGAAGAATGGGGAGATTCTGGATTTGATCGGTTAAATGGAATGTTTGCCGTAGCGATTTACGACTTAAAACGTAATAAAACGGTGATAGCAAGAGATCATTTTGGTATCAAACCTTTATATTTTTCATTTATAAATAGTTCCTTGGAGTCGAAAACTCATTCTGCGTTGATTTTTTCCTCAGAATTAAAACCGATTCTATATTCTAATCTGGTTTTTGTTGAGCCAAATGACAAAATAATTTACAGATATTTAAAGTATCGAATACATGATGATGGGAGAGAGACTTTTTTTAAAGATATATATAGACTCATGCCAGGAGAGATGATGACCATAGAACAATCTCAAATCTCAAATATCAAATGTGAAATAAAAAAATATTCAAAATTGGAAAGTAAATTACTTGAAACTAAACAAACACGTGATTCTTTGACCGGGTCCCAGATTCAACAATTCAAGGATCTTTTAATTGATTCAATTAAGCGTAGACTTGTATCTGAAGTGCCAGTGGGTACGTGTTTATCAGGCGGTCTTGATTCTTCAACAGTTGTAGCAATTGTAAATAAATTGCTTCAGGAAAAGCAGCGTGAGGCAACATCAGTCGGTAAAAATCAAAATACCTTTTCAGCAGTTTTTCCCGGATCAACAAACGATGAAGAAAAATATATTGATGAACTCAAATCTCAAATGTCAAATGTTAAATCATTTAAAGTGTATCCGGATTCGGAAACTTTTTTTAAAGATCTTCAGGATTTTGTGAAGACCCAAGAAGAACCAACCATTAGTACCGGTCCTTATGCACAATATAAGGTGATGGAAAAAGTTCATGAACATGTGACCGTAGTACTTGACGGTCAGGGGGCAGATGAGATGATGGCAGGGTACCTTCCTTATTATCTTGTATATTTAAGGCAATTAACAAAAGAAAAAAAATATAGAGTGTTACTTCGGGAAGTTTTCTCCTCTTGGGATATTATTCTCAAATTCATTTCAATAAAGCAAGATAAAAAAAGCGGTATTAAAAACTGGTTGAACGAGGAATTTGCAAAACAATTCAGCAACGAAAAATTTATCGTAGAAAATAGTGACTTAAAAAAAAGGCTCCAGGAGGATATATTTTATAATAGTTTACAATCATTGCTACGGTATGAAGATAAAAATGCAATGAGATTTTCAATTGAAGGTCGGGTTCCTTTCCTTGACTTTCGACTCATTCAACTCATTTTTTCACTACCTGATGAGGCAATAATAAAAAACGGTTGGAATAAATTCATTTTACGCGAGTCAACCAAAGATGTTTTACCGTCCCTTATTAATAGAAGGAGAAATAAAATTGGATTTACCACACCGGAGTATGAATGGTTTATAAAGGAGCATGAACGTATTCTCATGTTTTTTAAATCCGAACGGTTCGAAGCAAAACGATATGTTAATCAGGCTGAAATTGTTATGAAATTCCAGGATTTTATAGATGGAAAAAACACTGACACGATGTTTTTTTGGAGAATTATGAATTTGGAATTATGGTTGAGAGAATTTATTTTAGATAGTAACAATGTCAAAGGTCAAATGTCAAAAGTCAAAACTGCAACTCAAAAATCAAAGATAATAAAAATAAATACAGAAATGAAAATTGAGGGAAGATCCTATTTTAGATACCCGATTAGAACTGATGTGTTTAAAAAAGGAGATAATATTGCTGAGAAAGTGACTCAAGAAGTTAACAAGGCATTCTTGAGTCATCCTGAATTTATTTCAGGATCTAATTCAAAACAGATGCTGAAACACGTTCAGCATGACAAATCAGTTAATTGGTTTATTGTTGTTTCTGAAAAAGTTGTTGCAACAGCTCAGGGAAGAGCATTCTTTATCTGGGATATAAAACCTTCCGTTTGGGCGCATGTACTATCTTCATATGTAAGCAAGGTTCCGTGGGGAATCGGTTTAGGAAGTCCATGGACTATGCAACTTGCGATTCAAGAAGTGGGATTGAGAAAAATATTAATTGCTTCATTGGCTGGTGCCATTGGCAAATTAATCGGGAAAAAGGGATGGTTTTACAGGATAGCCGGTCGGGAAGCAGCCGGGATTGACGGCCCCACGGAATATTCAGTGTATCCGGCAAATGTTTCGGCAAAGTTATTACCAAAGGAACCCGAGAGAGTATGCCAAACTATACACGAGAAAATATCTCAAATGTCAAATCTCAAAACTCAAATCAATAACTTAAATCTACACACTGAAAACTTTCTTGGTGTTGTGATAATCGATGCCAATGATATCGGCCAAAATGTCTTGGGGAATTCGACGAAGTTGTCAGACAAACGTATCGAACGGATTTTTAAAGATAATCCGATGGGCCAAAGTGATGAAATGACTCCGATTACCATAGTTAGCTTTTCCTGACAACCGGTTATCAATTTTTATCTTATAATATTGCTCGTATCTTTCGCAAAAAAAAACGAGTACACGTCTTATGTAATTTGCGCGATGATTGAGGGATATCAGAATCTACGTGAGGCACATGATGAAAAATATTTCGACTCGTGATACAATTCCATCATATGAATAAAACACATCTTCGAGTAAATCAGATTTTGAATGAGATTAAAAAAGATGAAAAAAGAAATGAAGACTTTCTACATTTGACAGCAAATGAGTCTCAGATGTCTGAGACCGCAAGATTGTTTTTGGGTTCAAAACTTTCAGAGAGGTATTACATGGGAGGAGGGACTAATGATTTAGTTGATTTTGGTGTCTTCACCGCTCTTGGATTTTCAAGTATTGAAAAGCTTATTCATATGGCAGAAAAAGCTGCTTGTTCGATGCTTGGTGCATCTTCTGTTAACCTCAGTTGTCTTTCAGGAGTTCATGCGATGATGTGTGCGATTCTCTCGTGTACTAATCCGGGAGATACGGTAATGACCGTTGAAAAGAATCAGGGTGGTCATTTTGCTACAAAAGGAATTCTAGAACGGGTTGGAAGGAACCATGTTTATACAAGTTATGATTATGAATCGTATACATTTGATGTAAAAAAAATTGGAGAAATATATAAAAAAAACAAGGCAAAAGCAATTTATTTAGACGTCTCTTATTATGTTAAGCCTCATAATTTATCAGATATTAGAAAAGCGGTAGGTGATGAGGCCATAATCATATATGATGCAAGTCATACAATGGGGTTAATACTCGGAGGATTATTTCAGTCTCCGCTTAAAGAGGGGGCAAATGTAGTTTGCGCAAATACACATAAAACTTTACCCGGTCCACAAAAGGGTATGATTGCTTTTAGAGATAAAAAGGTGGCAGACAAAGCAAATTCAATAATTAACGGATGTTTGTATTCAAGTCCTCACACCCATCACTTGATAGCATTAGCAACTACCATACTTGAAATGCAAACATACGGGAAATCATACGCAAAACAAATTATTTCCAATTCAAATGCCATGGGAAAAGCATTTGAAAAATTAGGATATAAGATAAGAAAAATATCAAATGAAATATATTCTTTAAATCATCAAGTACATGTATTTCTTGAAGGCAAGGGGGAGAGGTTAACGTTGTATAAAAATCTTTTGAAAAATAATATTTCTACTAATTTTGATAATGTATTGGGAGGATCATTATTTATCCGAATAGGTACCCAAGAACTCACTCGAAGAGGAATGAAGGAAAATGACATGAATACAATTGCATATTTGATTGATAAGGCAATGAAAGGTGAAAAAATTAAATCAGAAGTGATTGCATTTAATAAGAAATTCGGTACTATAAACTACTCCTTTGATTAATATATTGAAATATATTATCAGCTCTTAGGTATAATGTATTATTATGTCAAACAAACATATACTATCTGAAAAAGACATTCTTCATCTTGCGGATCTTGCAAAATTAACTCTTACAGGTACGGAAATTGAATTGTATCAGTCACAATTTGGTGAAACAATAGATTACATAAAAAATCTTGACGAACTGGATACCGGTAACGTGCAACCGACCAACTCAGTAGTTGATCTCAAGAACGTTACCTATGAGGATGGAACTAAAAGTAAAACAAGTTTGACGATAAAAGAAGCATTGCAGAATGCAAAAAAAATAAAAGAAAATGAGTTCGTTGTCGATCGGATAATGGAGTAACAAATAAAAAGTAAAAAAATGATATTTGGAAAAACGCTCTTACAATTAAAAAAAATGGTGGAAAAGAAGGAGGTTACTGCTGTGGAAGTGAAAGAATATTTTCTGAAAAGAATTGAAAAATTTAACCCTTCATTAAATGCTTATCTTACATTAAACGACGTTGATGAGGTCCCGAAAGGGGAGAAAGACTTATGTGGATTACCAATTGCAATCAAAGACAATCACTGTACAAAAAACCTGAGAACTACTGCTTCTTCAAAAGTATTGGACAATTTTATACCTCCGTATGAGTCCACAGTTACCGAACGTATTAAAAAAGCAAATGGTTATATTATAGGAAAAACCAATATGGATGCGTGGGCCCATGGGTCATCAACAGAGACGTCTGATTACGGACCTACTAAAAATCCTTGGGATCTTACGCGTTCTCCTGGAGGATCATCAGGAGGTTCGGCAGCTGCAGTTTCTGCATATCTTGCTCCAGCTGCAATAGGTAGTGAGACTGCCGGTTCTATCAGGCAGCCTGCTTCATGGAGCGGGATCGTAGGATTAAAACCCACGTATGGAAGAGTTCCCCGTTACGGAGTAATCGCCATGGGTTCTTCCCTTGATTGTCCTGGACCCATGACTCTTAATACGGAAGATGCAGCATATCTCCTATCCATTATTGCAGGTCATGTTGATCTGGATGCAACCTCATCACCAGTTGAAACGGAAGATTATGTATTAAACATGAAGAAAAAAAAGACATTCACAATAGGTATATCCGATGATTATTTTGAAGGATTAGATTCTGATGTTAGAGTTGCACTTGAACAATCAATAGAAATATTTAAAAAATTAGGTTTTAAAACTAAAAAAGTAAAACTACTTTCGCCTAACTATGCAATTTCCGTCTATACCATTATTCAGCGAGCTGAGGTGATGTCAAACCTAGCACGGTATGATGGTATTCGGTATGGTAACGATCGAAGTCATTTTGGAAGGGAAGCAAAGCGGAGAGTTATGCTTGGAACCTATACTCTTTCACATGGATATTATGACGCATTTTATAAAAAAGCACAGAAAGTACGTACTCTCATTATTCAAGATTTTAAACGAGTTTTTAAAGAAGTAGATTTTGTTATCGGTACACCTTCGCCTATTACCGCACTCAAACTTGGTGAGTTTACGAAATATCCTTTTTTCGGTGAACTGATGGATAAGTTTAATGAGCCAGGGGCAATGGCAGGAATTCCCGGTATCAGTTTACCCATAGGGCTTGACCGCAACGGTTTGCCAATGAGCTTACAACTCATGGGAAACTATTTCAAAGAATCAGACTTATTAAACGCTTCATACCAGTTTGAAAAAGAAACCAATTTTTTTGGTGTTATAAAAAAAGGAATTGAGAATTACAAGATTTAAGTTAAATCAAATGTCAAACGTGAAAAGTGAAGGTCAAAAATCAAAAACGGGAAACATATATGAACCTGTGATAGGGTTGGAAATTCACGTTGAATTAAAAACTCAAACCGGAATGTTTTGTCAGTGTAAAGTAAATCAGTTTGATGCCCTTCCGAATACCCATGTGTGTCCTGTATGTCTGGGTTTACCAGGTGCGCTTCCTGTACCAAACAAACAGGCAATTGAATGGACTATTAAAATTGGTCAGGCACTCAACTGCACCATCAACAAACACACAAAATTCGATCGTAAACATTATTCATATCCAGATCTCCCGAAAGGGTATCAGATTAGTCAGTACGATGAACCGATTGCAGTAAAAGGTCATATGGATTTTGATCAACATTATGGTACATACAAAAACGAAAAAAAAAGTTTTAGAATTCACAGAGTTCATCTTGAAGAAGATACCGGCAAACTCACACATGTAGATGACGATACGCTTGTTGATTTTAATCGGTCTGGTACTCCACTAGTTGAAATTGTGACTGAACCCGATTTTCATAGCAGTGAAGAGGTAAAGATGTTTTTAGAAGAACTTCATACGATAATACGATATCTTGATGTGTCGGATGCAGACATGGAAAAAGGTACGATGAGAATGGAACCAAATATCAGTGTAAGACAAATTTCAAAAATCAAAATTCAAAAATCAAATCCAGACACAGAATTAAAACTCCCAAACTATAAGGTTGAAGTGAAAAATATTAATTCGTTTAATTTTGTAAAACGGGCAATTGATTTTGAAGTAAAGCGACATATTGAGCTATTAGAAAAAGGTCAAATACCAATACAGGAAACACGCGGATGGGATAGCGAACATAACAGAACATACTCCCAACGTACAAAAGAAGAGGCGCATGATTACCGGTATTTTCCAGAACCTGATATTCCACCATTTGAGTTTGATGATACATATCTTGAGTCAATTAAAGCGTCATTACCTGAGTTACCAAAAGAGCGATTAATTCGATATATCAAGACATTAAGCATTAAACCGCTTGATGCATTTATATTAACACGAGACAAAAAAACTGCGGATTTTTATGAGAAAGCCATACTACACCTTAAAATCGACTTCTCAAATCTACAATTAAAATCTCAAAACGTGTATCAAGATGTTGCAAACCTGATTGTTAATAAAAAAATTTCAACGTCTATACCAATCAACGATTTTATTAAAAAAAGTATAGAAATACTAACTCCAAAAGAGACAGATATAACGCTCCTGAATGAGGTCATTGTTAAAGTGATTAAAGTCAATCCAAAAAGCGTGTCAGATTTTTTGTCAGGAAAAGAAAATGCCGTTATGTTTCTAGTAGGCCAAGTTATGCGTGAAATGAAAGGAAAAGCTGATGCAAAAGACGTCATATCAAATCTCAAAATTCAAATGTCAAAAATTCAGCTCAAATCTCAAGATTAGACCATGTTTTGTTTTTGGTTGAAATTTAGAGTTATAATATTTAAGTTTTGAGATAAATTTATGTCTTTTGTTCATCTGCATCTTCATACAGAATATTCTCTACTTGACGGTATGTGTCGTGTTAAGGATGTTATTCAGAAAGCTAAAAATGAACAAATGAAAGCACTTGCCATTACAGATCATGGTGCAATGTATGGAGCGTTTAAGTTTTTTGTTAAAGCAAAAGAAGAAGGGATAAAACCGATCATTGGTGTGGAAATCTATAAAGCTAAAAAATCCCGGTTTGATAAACAGCCGAATGTAGATCGGGATAGATATCATCTCGTGTTGTTATCAAAAGATTTGGAGGGATATAAGAATTTACTGAAATTGGTTAGTATTGCCCATCTTGAAGGATTTTATTATAAACCCAGGGTTGATTTTGAAGTACTTCGGAAATACAGCAAAGGAATTATTGCGTTATCCGCATGTTTGGCAGGAGAGATTCCGCAAGCTCTTCTTGCCGGTCAGCATAAAGAAGCAGAGATGTTACTTGAGCAGTATGCTGATATCTATAAAGATAATTTTTACCTTGAGTTACAAAGACATCCAGATATTGAAGGTTTAGATGAAGTTAATAGAGAGCTCATTTCTTTATCAAAAAAATTTGGAATTCCGCTTGTTGCCACCAATGATGTACATTACCTTGAGAAAGAAGATGCGTATGCGCAAGAAGTGTTACTTTGTATTCAGACACAAAGAACCATATTGGAAAAAGACAGACCCGTAAGTATGTATGAAGTACCGGATTATTATTTTAAGACGGAAAACGAAATGCAAAGCCAATTTTCCGATGTTGAAACAGCGCTTGAAAATACCGGAAAAATTTCGGATCTGTGTAATCTTGAAATACCAAACGGTAAATGGGTTTTGCCATTTTATGCCACCCCAGATAAGATTAAACCCGAAGAACACCTGTTTAATCTGGTACAGGAGCGGAAAGCACGAGTGGTAGGTTACTCCGATGAACAAAGAGATAAAAGATTATCGTATGAGCTTGATATTATCACAAAAAAAGGATATGCAACCTATTTTTTAATCGTTCAGGATTTCGTAAACTGGGCAAAAAATAAAGGAATTGCAGTTGGGCCAGGGAGAGGCTCTGTTGCAGGTTCGCTGGTTGCATACGTGCTACGAATCACTGATATTAACCCCTTGGAACATAATCTACCGTTTGAACGTTTTTTGAATCCGGAACGTCCAACACCACCTGATATTGATATTGATTTTGCAGATATCCGACGCGATGAAGTACTTTCATATGTGACACATAAATATGGGAAAGAAAAAGTTGCACAGATAATTACGTTCGGTACGATGGAGGCACGACTTGCAGTGCGCGATGTGGCAAGAGCGCTTGGATTTTCTTACTCACAAGGTGATCGAATTGCAAAAATGATACCGCAAGGAAAACAGGGCTTTCAACTCAAGCTTTCACAAGCTCTTATTGAAGCTCCACCTTTAAAACTTGCGTATGAAACTGAACCTGATGTAAAACAGGTGATTGATATTGCTTTACGCGTGGAAAGTCTTCCTAGACATTCATCGGTTCATGCAGCAGGAGTAATCATCGCAAAAAACGATTTAACAGAATATGTTCCCATACAGACTGAGGCTAAAGAAAATCGAATTATTACTCAGTATGATATGTATAGTTTGGATTTAAATAGTGCACCAAACGGTAAAGCAGTAGGATTACTTAAAATTGATTTTCTCGGACTTCGCAATCTTACGATACTAGAGGAGTCTCTTTCTTTTGTAAAAAAGGAAAAAGGAATAAAAATTGACATACATGATGTTAGATTAGATGATGAAAACACATATCATTTAATTTCACGAGGAGAAACTATTGGCGTTTTTCAACTTGAGTCAGGTGGGATGAGACGACTCGCTAAGGATCTTCACCCTTCAAAAATGAGCGACATAATCGCAATGGTTGCGCTTTACAGACCTGGTCCTATGGATCTTATTCCTATGTTTCTTGAGGGAAAGAAGAATCCCGACAATATTAAATATCTCCATAAGGATCTTGTACCGATTTTAGGTGAAACATATGGAATACTCGTATATCAAGAACAAGTAATGGAAATTGCACACTCGCTTGCCGGTTATTCTATGAGTGAGGCAGATAATCTGAGAATGGCTATGGGAAAAAAGAAAAAATCACTGATGGATAAAGAGCGGGAAAAATTCATAGGCGGGTGTATTAAGCGTGGTTATTCGAAACGGCTTGCTGAGGGGGTATTTAATTTTATGGAGAAGTTTGCTGCGTACGGATTTAATAAGCCGCATTCTGCCTCATATGCGCTTATTGCTTATTGGACCGCATATATGAAAGCGAATTATCCCGTTGAATACATGACTGCTCTATTAACAGCGGAACTTCAGGGTGTCGCTGGTCCAATGAGAGAAATAAAAATGGCACAAGCTATTGAGGAGTGTAAGCGCATGGAAATTAAAGTATTGCCGCCTGACATCAACAAATCCCATCATGATTTTACTATTGAAGACGGAAATATACGGTTTGGATTATCTGCCATTAAAAATGTTGGCTCTGCAGCTATTGAAACAATTATTTCAGGCCGGGGTGCTTCATCTTTTTCTGGATTTACCGATTTTCTTCACAAAGTTGATTTAAGAAAAGTGAATAAACGGACCGTTGAAAGTTTGGTTAAAGCAGGTGCTTTTCGATCTTTTGCAAACTCAGCCACTCTGCTTCACTATTATCCAAATTTAGCCAAAGAAATCGCATCAGAAAAGGAAGATCATACAAAAGGCCAATTTAATCTATTTAATACAAGCTCATCTATAAAGCAGTATACAGATGCATTTGATCCCATGCCTGAGTTCTCAACAGATGAGCTTATTACCATGGAAAAAGAAGTTATCGGTTTTTTAATAAGTAGAAATCCGCTGCAGAAATTTGCACGAATTATTAAGGAAAAAACCACTAAAAAAATCGGTGAAATTACAAAAGAAGATATCGGGAAAACTCATATTTTAGTTGGTGTGGTAAGCGCAAAAAAAGTAATTAAAACAAAAAAAGATAACTCAGAAATGTCATTTATAACCTTTTATGATGAAACAGGTTCCTTGGAGGCAATAATTTTTCCAAAATTGTATGCAAAATTAGGAACAACAATACAGTTGAATCAGGCAATTATTGTAAAGGGTAAAATATCCGAAAAAGAAGATCAGTTAAGTATGATTGTCGATAATGCTATGAAATTAACTTGACAATGTTAAAAATTGAATGGTACAATATAGCTACTCAAAACAAGTTCAAAATAGGTTCAGATTTTGAGTTTAGACCCTTAGGGAAGCTTAGTGATAGGTTCACACATAAGCATTCACCGAATGGAAAAGAAGCGGAATACGAACTTTTTCTATCAAAAAGAGAAAAAGACAGTACAAAGAAAAGGATTGATACAAATGTATTCTCTTATTCTCAGGTTGGTTTTTATTTAGTAACTCCCCTTATTATGGGAGTTCTTTTAGGTGCGGGTATAGATAAAGCTTTTAATACCAAGCCAACTGGAATACTTTTTATGATTTTTCTCGGTACAGTTGGTACTTTTTACAATTTAGTACGAATAATTCAAAGAAACTGATTATGCCCGAAATAAGCATTAAGGCTGAAACAATCTTTAATATTTTAGGATTTCATGTCACGAACTCTCAGATACTTTCCGTCATTGGTATAGTATTGATCTTCATAATAGGCCGTAGTTACCACTCCCAATTACAATCAGGAAAAAGGAATGGTTTTTTCTTTGTATTTAATCTTATTTTAAAAGCAATATACGGTTTATTTAAATCAGTATTAAATAAGCACATAGATTATTTTTTTCCTCTATTGGGAGCCTTTTTTTTATACATACTTATTCAAAACTGGCTTGGATTACTTCCAGGTGTTGGTAGTCTGTTGATTGAAATAGAAGAACATGGTCATTCACTTCATGTTCCGATTTTCAGAGCAGGAAACGCTGACTTGAACGGTACACTGGCACTTGCACTTATTTCTGTTGTGCTCATACAAATATTTGGTGTGAAATTTGTCGGATTTGCAGGTTATATTAAAAAATTTATTGATATTTCAAATCCGATTAATTTTTTTGTCGGTATACTTGAAATTGTTTCTGAATTTTCAAAAATAATCTCATTTGCTTTTCGTTTATTCGGTAATATATTTGCCGGAGAAGTTCTGATGACAATAATTGCGTTTCTCGTACCTGTTCTCGCCCCATTTCCTTTTTTGATGCTTGAACTTTTTGTCGGGTTTATACAGGCACTTGTTTTTTCTATGTTGACAACGGTTTTTTTAAGCATGGCTATAACAAAACATCATTAATTTATCTAATTTAATAATTTGAAGGAGGTGAAATACACGTATGGATGAAGCAGCAAAAATGATCGCAACAGCAGTTGCAATTGGAGTAGGTGCAATTGGACCTGGTATAGGTATTGGTATGATAGGTAGTAAAGCGGTTGAGGCATTAGGACGAAATCCTGAGGCAGAGTCTTCAATCAGAACAGCTATGATTTTGGCTATCGCATTCGCAGAAGCAGTAGCTATTTACGCGCTCGTAGTTTCACTTATTATAAAATTTACTTAAAAAAACAGTTGCTATGGAAAAGCTAGGTATTGATTTGAAGCTGTTGATTGCACAGATCACAAACTTTGCACTGTTTTTCTTTATATTTCAGAAATTCATTGCAAAACCATTCATGAGCTTCATAAAAAACGAAGAAAAAAAAGATAAGGAAAAAGCAGGATTTGAAGAAGAAATGAAGGTAAAAAAAGAAGAACTGAAAAAACAAGAACGGCAACTGAAAGAAGAAATGGAAGCCAGACTTAAGAAAGAATTATCCGAAGCAAAAAAAGAAGCTGAAGCACTAAAAAAAGAGATGATTGAACAAGCAAGAAATGAAGCAGTTGCGATAGTTGCTGAAGCCAAAAAACAGATGGCAAATGAAACAAAAATGATGGAGGAATCACTGAATCAGAAAGCAGCAGACTTAAGTGTAATTCTTTTGAAAAAAGCACTTAAAGAACATCTGACTGAGTCAATGCAGGCAGATATTACGCAGAATATCTTGAAACGATTACATAACTAACATATTGGAAACATGACTATGCACATACAGCCAGAACTTGAGAGTGTTCTCAAGAAGCATTTTATGGATGAGGTACACAAAATGCAAGGGAGGGTAGTAATCATTTCAGCTTACCCGATGAAACCTGCTGAAATTGATATGATTGTATCCAAATTCCCTGAATGTAAGGGTAAAGAAACCACAAATTTAGTCAATCCGGATATTATCGGGGGTTTTATTATTACCTTTGGATCA
>CAZYXQ010000021.1:0-13160 GCA_964651235.1 uncultured Gammaproteobacteria bacterium | reverse complement strand
GAGTATTGGATTGTTCTCCTATATCTGATGGAGCTTCAGCAGTGTTAGTTACATCAGATAAATCAATCATGAAAAAACAAAAGGCAGCTTATGTATTGACATCTGCAGTTGCTACAGACACCATATCGTTGTGTAAAAGAACAAATCTTGATGGATTAGAGGCTACTGCAACTGCTGCAGATATTGCATTTGTAACTGCGAAACTTAATAGGAGTCATATACACATAGCTGAAATTCATGATTGTTTTTCAATTGCAGAGTTATTTGCAATGGAGGATATAGGGTTTTGGAAAAAAGGGGAAGCGGGAAAAAGAATAGAGCAACTTGAGACGATGATTGGATCATCATCTTCACTAAAAGTTAATACATCCGGTGGATTAAAAGCAGCTGGTCATCCAATAGGTGCAACCGGTATAAAACAGATTGGAGAAATCTATTTACAATTAACTCAGCAAGCAGGAGTACGTCAAGTAAAACAAACAAGATATGGATTGGCTCATAATGTCGGTGGTTCAGGAGGTACAGCAGTAATTACGATTTTAGGAGTATAAACATTACAAAATTTCTAATTTTTGAATTAGCAAATATATGTTAAGTCCGGTGAAAATTTGGAGAAGACAAAAAAACGTCAGAAAACTATTGGATAAAAAAGGGAGAGTTATCAGTTGGACGCGTATTTATACTCCGCCGGTCGGATTCAAAAAAAATGCACCGTATGTGGTAGTTTTGGTTGAGTTTCATGATGGTCACAAAACAATCGGACAGCTTATAGACTGTAATACCGAAAGAATTCGGATTGGAATGGGAGTATTATCTGTTCTTCGTCGAGTGCGAGAGGTGGATCAGGATGATGTAATAGCCTACGGATTAAAATTTAAACCATATAAATATTCAAACGAATGAAATCAATTACATACTCAGCACCGGCCAAAGTCATTATCAGCGGGGAACACGCAGTAGTTTATGGAAAACCAGCATTGGCAACTGCAATAAACAAAACATTAACAGTCACAATTTCAGAGCATCCGAATAAAGTAGAAAAAACATTACATCATCAAATAGTCGACATAGTATGTAATTACCTCGGTATTTCTCGTACTCAACATATTCAAAAGCATACGACAATTGAAACTGTATCTGATATTCCGATCGGTCGCGGACTCGGGTCATCGGCAGCTTTTTCAACCGCTTGTTCCGCGGGGTTAATGGAGTATATTACAGATTCTAGACCGGAAAAAGAAGATATCGGAAAATGTGCGTATTTGGTTGAGAAAATTTTTCATACCAACCCTTCCGGAGTTGACACAGCCTCATCATGTTTCGGGGGACTTATCTATTACAGAAAAGAATTTGAGTTTCTCAAAACCATATCACGTCTGTCAATGCAGATCCCTTCTGCCTGGAAAGATCATCTGTACCTGATTGATTCGGGAAAACCAAAAGAGACTACAGGAGAGATGGTACAGTCCGTAAGAGAGTTGTATAATAAAAGAATGTCTTTTACTGACAAGCTTTTGTCACAAATAGAAAAAACAACAAAGCGTATGGTGTTATCCTGTACAAAAGAAGATATTTCTTTTTTCAAAGCTACTATTCAAGAAAATCAATCATATCTTGATCAATTGGGTGTAGTTTCAGATTCGACTCGTTTTCTCATCCGCACATTGAATAAATGGGGAGTCTGTAAGATTACAGGCGCAGGTGGAAAGAAAAACGGATCAGGATATGTTCTATTTTATGCAGATGATAATCAGGCTGCGGAAAAGATCATGCAAAAAAACCGGATTTCTTTTTTTAAATTTATACCGGTACACGAAGGGGTAACTCGCATATGAAGGTAAAGGTATCAGCACCGGGCAAACTTATGTTACTTGGTGATCATGCGGTGGTATATGGGTATCCTTGCTTGGTAACTGCAGTTGACAAGAGACTTTATGTAGAGGCGGATCAAATTTCCGAAAGAGAAGATGAGATAATTACCCCACAGGTAAAAGAAAGCAGGTTTGTTCTTGAGTCTCTTTCTCACTTTAAAAAAAAATATCATATTCAGCAAGCAGTGAGAATAAAAACAAAAGGTGATTTTTCACATAGAGTAGGTCTTGGATCTTCATCTGCTGTGACTGTTGCAACATTTCAGGCACTCGGTATTTTATTTGGAATCCCCTTAACAAAAAAAGAATTGTTTGAAATGAGCTATCAGGTAACACTGTTAATTCAGGGAGTTGGTTCAGGTTTTGATATTGCTGCTGCTTCTTTTGGAAAAACAATTTATTATATAAAGGCTGGAACATGTATTGAACCAGTATCCATACAATCTTTGCCATTGGTTGTGGGATATTCAGGTGTGAAAGCGGACACTCCTTTTTATATTCGGAAAGTAGCCGAGGCTTTTAGAATGAGACAAAAAGAAATGAAACAAATGTTTATTTCAATACAACATCTTGTTGAGCAGGCTAAAGTAAGTCTTATTCAAAATGATTTATCGTCTTTGGGAAGTTGTATGACTGCAAACCATATGTTATTAAAAGAACTTGGAGTCAGCACGATCAAATTAGATGAAATGGTTATTGGCTCGATTCAGGCAGGTGCATGGGGAGCCAAGTTGTCAGGAGCAGGAGGAGGAGACTGTATGATCGCATTAGTAAGTGAAGAAAAAAGAAAATCAGTTGAACGAGCGATACAAAAAGCCGGAGGAGAGATAATCAATGTAGAGGTAAATACGGAAGGAGTAAATATTGAATAATATATGAAAACAACAGATGATCAGGGAGAACTATTTATCGTAGTAGATAAAAATGATACCATTGTGGGGTATAAAACAAGGAAAGATTGTCATCTTGATAAGAGATTGATTCATAGGGCAGTAGGTGTAATCCTTTTTACAAGTAATGGTGAAATCCTATTACAAAAGCGAAGCAAGACAAAAGATCTATATCCGGGAATGTATGCAATAAGCGCATCAGGTCATGTGTCAAAGGGTGAGACATATGAAGAAACCGCTGTGCGTGAGTTAAAAGAAGAAATGGGAATTGGTACTGTTCCCATACAGTTTGTCTCAAAACATCTCGTTGAAACGAATAAAGAAACTGAAATGAATGTATTATATAAAGGAGTATATGATGGCGATGTCCTTTTTTTTCCCGATGAGGTGGAAAGTGTACATTATTTTAATAAAGAACAGGTAAAGAATATGAAAGATACTATAACTCCCTGTTCAAAAAAAAGCTTAGAAATTATCGGATGGCTATGAAATGCACTGCTGTTGCTCATTCCAATATTGCATTTACAAAATATTGGGGTAAACAGGATGAGGTATTACGGATTCCGGCAAACTCAAATATCTCCATGAATCTTTCGGATTTATATACAACTACCACGGTTGAATTTCATACTTCATACTCAGTTGATGAAATTATTATTGATGGGAAAAAAGATGAAAAAGAAACACAGAGAGTTGTGACACACCTTAATACTATTAGGAAAAAAGCTGGCATTACACAGCAGGCAAAAGTAATGTCACAAAACACATTTCCTACCTCGACCGGTCTTTCATCTTCAGCCTCGGGGTTTGCTGCATTGACACTTGCCGCTGTGACGGCCGCAGGACTTCAGCTTAAAGATAAAGAACTATCCATTCTTGCAAGATTGGGTTCCGGATCAGCATGCAGATCAATTCCTGATGGGTTTGTTGAGTGGGTCAAAGGAGAATCATCCGAAAGTTCGTATGCATATTCGATTTATCCGAAAAACCATTGGGATATTGTAGATATTGTTCTGATAGTCAGCGATGAGAAAAAAATAGTCCCGACAACCGACGGGCATAAACTTGCCTGGACAAGTCCCTTTTTTAAAGATCGACTCTTACGGATGAATGAAAAAAATATTCTATGCAAAAAATATATTGCAGAACGAGATTTCAAGTCTTTTGGAACACTTGTTGAAAGCGAGGCTCTTGAAATGCATGCCGTTATGATAACTTCAAAACCCTCACTTATTTATTGGTTACCCCATACGGTATTTCTCATGAAACAGATTCAATTCATGAGGAAAAATGGTCTCGAAATTTATTTCACGGTTAACACGGGTCAGGATCTACATGTGTTGTGTGAAAAAAAACATTTAAAACGGGCAGTGCATGAACTGTCATATATAAAAGAAATCAAAAAATGTATTATAAATACCCCATCAGAAGGAGCCAAACTAAGCACTACACACCTTTTTTAATTACCAATCTGGGGAATTGTAATGTTGAAGTTTCCATCGATACCGAATTTACCTCCGAGTACTGTTCCCATCACAAAGGCAAAGATAGTAAATGCTACGACGATAAGAAGAAGACCGACTACTGCACTTACCATTTTTTGTTGAGCTTTTTGAAGTTTTTCTTTTTGTCCTTCTGAGGTAATCCATTCAAAGGCACCCCATAAGAGGTAAAAAAGCGCCGCGATTCCACCTATGAAAAAAACAATCTGGATCATAAAACCAATAAGATTTGCTACTCCTTGAACTGGATTGTCTTTCACAAGTTCATTCCCGGGTGGGGCATTTACTGTACCAAAAATATCGTTCATATGGGCATTTCAATATTAAATATATAACCGAGTAAACGTACAATGAGGTATGCAAATACGACGATAAATAGACCGATTATTGCGGAAGTAAGGGTACTTTGAGCTTTTTTTGTTTTTTCAGGGACACCACCGCTGGTAAGATAAGTAAACGCACCCATAACAAGCATAGCAAGAAAAGCGAGCGCAACTACAATCATGATAATGGGGATAATAACATTTACAAGACTACCGATTGTGGAAACTTTTGCAATTGGATTTACCGCTTCCTGACTGAAATCAAGTGCATATACATTCATATGTTTACTATAGTAAAAATGATACATCCTGTCAAGCACAGACCGATAGAATGAGTTGATATAATAAAGAATATATTATATGGAAGAAATACCTCGTCATGTTGCAATAATTGCTGACGGAAACAGAAGATGGGCTACGGAAAAAGGACTACCCTCCTTTGAGGGACACAGACGTGGTGCTGAAAACGTGAAGGTGCTCAGTCGCGCCGCCAAAAAAATGGGTATCACCGTTTTAACATTTTGGGTATTTTCGACTGAAAACTGGAAACGTACAGTTGAAGAAGTAGGGCATCTTATGAAATTGTTTGAAGTGATGATTGAAGGTCAAATTGAGGAAGCTATCAGAGAAAAAACACGTATCATCCATTTGGGAAGAAAAGACAGAATTCCCCATAGTTTAAAAAACAAAATCATTGAAGCTGAGGAGAAAACAAAACAGTTTAGTGAATTCTATTTAGCGATAGCGCTAGATTACGGAGGTCGTGACGAGATAGTGAGAGCTGTGGAACAGATAACAAAAGCACAAGAGAACATCACGATTACCGAAGCAATGTTTGATAAGGCTTTAGATACGAAAGATCTTCCTCATCCGGGACCCGATCTTATTATCCGTACAAGCGGTGAATACCGTATGTCTGGATTTATGCTTTGGCAATCGCAGTATTCCGAATTTATGTTTTGTGAAAAAATGTTTCCTGATTTTAATAGCGACGATCTTGCTAGTTCGTTAAGGGAGTACAAACAAAGGAAGAGAAGATTTGGCAAGTAACTAAATCATAGGTATAATAAAATACATGTTTAATCCTGACTTTAACATTACCAATAAGATTCTTAATCATATTTCAAAGATTGAGGCCGCTGAGGAAGTAATACGTCATTCTCCGCTACTTCCTTTATGGGAAAAACAATTTAAGGAGGATGCAATTGTACGGAGCGCTTATCATGGTACTCATATTGAAGGAAACATGCTTCGTCCTGATGAGGCGAAAGATGTTTTATTGGGGAAAGATGTATTGGGTAGACCGCGAGATATTCAAGAAGTCATCAATTATCGGAAAGTTATTGAATTTATCGATGAAGAAGCTCAAAAAAAAATTGAAAAAATTACTGAGCAGCTTATCAAGAAACTCCATCGAATTATTACCATCAAGATTTTACCTCCTGAAAAAACAGGTGAGTATAGAACTAAGCAGGTAGTGATACGAAACTCAGCAACAGGAGAAATTACCTTTAAACCTCCGCCACCCATGGAGGTCCCTTTTCTTATGAGGGAGTTTCTTTACTGGATGAATAAAGAAGAAAGTAACGAACTTCATCCGGTACTCAAAGCAGGGATTGTCCATCATGAGTTGGTGCGGATTCATCCGTTTATTGATGGTAATGGAAGAGTTGCACGGGTTCTTGCGACACTTATTCTTCTGTTAGGTGGATATGATATTAGACGCTTTTTTTCCTTGGAAGAATATTATGACAAAGATGCAGTAGTTTATTATGAAAACTTAGGAAAAGCGACAAATGGAGATTTGACATCATGGCTTGAATATTTTACCTTTGGTGCTTCAATTGAGTTTACTAAAACAAAGGATAAAATCCTCAAACTGTCAAAAGATGTCAAACTGAAAGAAAAAATCGGCGGACAGCAAATTTTTCTAACCGAACGTCAGATCAAAATAATTGAATATATACAAGAAGTAGGATACCTGCAAAATAAATCATTCAGTTCTCTTTTTACGGATATTTCAGAAGATTCGGTTTTGCGGGATGTACAGGATTTAATAAAAAAAGGAATAATTAAAAAAATAGGAAGTACAAAGTCTGCCCGTTACGTGACGGTATGAATTACTTCCGTCGATACAGTCTTACTCCTCCATAGACAGCAAACATAACCGGTAATAAAAGCATGTGTATGTATTTAAATATCTCTTTTTGGGTTTCTGGGAGATTAGGTAGGGGATAAAAGCTTATTGATCTTGAACGGATACCAGAAAGTGCACCGTTTGAAGCAAGATTATTTACTAAGTTAAAAATGAAATCAATATTGCCTGAGTTTCTGCTTAAGTACTGAACGTTTATAAATCGGGAAGATGGAATAAGTGTGACTATTCCTCCATTTTTTATCTTTGTTTGGGCTATCAGATTATATTGATTAAGATCTTTATTATCAGGCTCACTTATATTTTGGGGAAGCAGATCAAAAGTATTTTTTTGTTCCCATGATTTGGAAGTGGATAAAGCAAGAACTGTTGTTTCCTTTTTTTTGTCTAACGTAATGGATGAAACCCAGGGAAAAGTAAGTTGGGAGACATTAGCGAAATATCCGCTTTTTTGATCGAGGAGAGTTGTTTTTACCCAGAATGGATACGGGGTTAACACCTGATATGCATTATTTCCAAAATTGACAAATTCGGCGCTTGAAGAGAGAATGAGATTCTTGTTTAATGTCATACCCCATTGTTTAAACAGTTCAAATAGGTTATGTTTAGCAGTTTCAGCTGATAAATTTTCATCGATAAGAATACCATTGATAAATGATATGAGATTTCCTTTTTTTTGAACGAACTCTTTTAGGTATTTCAGTCCGTTTGTTTCATATGCTTCATTTCCTTCATCGATAAACAAGACTGTTCTTATTGATGCATCAATGGGTTTTGCACTTTCTCCCTTAAGAGTAAGCGGTACAATGTCATACTGATCAGCAAGTAGTATTCGTAATACAGCATATGGATCCTGTTCCGGATTTGAAGATGGTGGACTGATAAGTCCAATTTTTTCTTTTTGCTTATTAGTCAGCTTGAATATGAGTGAGGTAATATTGTATTCAAGGTTTGTAAGATCGGTAGCTTGCGGGATAATTTCTGTACGGCTTCCATAGGTGATCGCCAGTCCCAGATATGAGTTTGTTATCTGGTATTTGTCTTGTTGAAGTTCCGAAAACTGAAGTTCGGGAATCCCCACTTTTTGAGCTTCGGCAAGAGATTGACTTTCTTTTTTCGGATCAAGAATTTTGATATATATTTTATTTTTTCCCTCCCGAACATATTCTTCCAACAGATCTTTTACCTCAGTTTTTAACGGCAGTAGTTTAGCCGGGAGATCTGACGATGCATAAAATTTAATATTTACTACATCATCAAGTGATCTTACTATTTTTTTAGTCGAAGCAGCAAGTGTATAAGCGTTTCCTTTTGAAAAATCAAATCTCAGGGAGAAAAATTGGAATACGCTGTTTGAGATAATAAAAAGCAGTAAAGTAAAAACAATAATTACAGGTGTGTCAAATCTCCTTATGAGTGTTTTTTTTGAGCGCTTTATTAGAGATAGTGCCTTTTTTATTCTGTTCATGTGTTTTAATCTCGTTTTTCCAACTGGATAATCGAAAGGAATAAAAATGTGAACGTCAGACTAACAAAATATAAAAGAGATCTGATGTCGATAATTCCCTTTACAAAATTCTGAAAATGAGACAGAGGACTTACATAAACAAACAAGGGTTGAATTATCCTGGGAAGAAGTGAAAGTATTAAATCGGAAGACATGCTTGTTATAAATAAAAGGGTAAGAACGGAAAAAAGAAAACTGACCACCTGATTTTTTGTGGTACTTGAGAAAAATAACGCAACCGATAAAAAAGATGAACCGATTAGTAAAGAACCGAGATATCCGACGATTACTTCACCTAAGGGAATTTGTGAAAAGAAAAAAAGAGTTAGAGGAAGCAACATAGTAAGAATAAGTCCAATAAAAACAAGGAAAAGATTTGCAGTAAATTTTGCACCAACTATTTGGGTTTCAGAAAGGGGGAGTGTGAGCAGAAGTTCAATGGTATTCATTCTTTTTTCTTCTGAAATTGAGCGCATGGAAAGAGCCGGTATACAAATGAGAAACAACCAAGGAATGAAACTGAAGAAGGACTTCATAGACACGGATCCGGTTATAAAAGCATCACGGATAAAGAAAAAATTTGCAAAAACACCAAATAAAATAACTGCAATATACCCAAGCGGATTATTCAAATATTGTCCAATTTCTTTCTTAAATACGTGTCTCATATTATTTTGAAACCACTTTTTTAAACAACTTTTCAACAGATCCTTTTCCTTTCGGAGTTTCACCATCAAATACTTTTATGCCTTTATCGATAATGATAATTTTATCCGCAATTTCTTCAATTTCAGAAAGAATGTGGGTTGAAAAAATGATAGTTTTCTTTTTTGAAAGAGATTTGATAAGAGATCTAATTTTATCTTGTTCAATAGGATCAAGTCCGGAAGTCGGTTCATCTAAAATGAGAATTTTCGGATTCCCGCACAGGGCGCTTGCGAGACCGACACGTTGTTTATATCCGCGTGAAAGTTCCTCGATTTTAGAATGTATTACATCAGTTAATCCGACTGATTGGATGATTTCGTCCATATACCTATCTTGTTTTACTGAGGAAATGAAATCAAGATATTCCGATACTTTCATTTCGGGATAGAGAGGATTGTTTTCAGGTAAATATCCAATGATTTTTAGTATTTGTACCCGTTGCTCTACCGGATCATACGAATCTACTGAAATCGATCCTGCGGTGGGTAATAAATAACCAAGAAGTAGACGCATGCTGGTTGTTTTTCCGGCTCCGTTGGGTCCGAGAAAGCCTACGATTTCACCACTCTTTGCAGTAAAAGATATATCATTCAGTACTGTTTTATTTCCGAATTTCTTCGATACGTGTGATACTGAAATCATAGATACCATTTATAGCACAGAAAGAAAAAAATGGCAAATCTTTATCTTATTCTAATGGAAGCTTGGTATGTACTTTCAGTGCATCTTCCACCTTATCCCACAAAATATGTGAAATAAAGGCATCAATATAGGCGCTTCTGTTTATACCAAAATCACCGATATATGCATGTTCATATGTGTCAAGTGCCAAGATGGGTTCGGACCCCCAAAATGCATACGTATTCTGAGAGTCACCGATATGATTGTAGAGGCGTTTTTCGTGTTTGTTCCAAACAGTCCACACCCAGCCCCGGGCAGCCATACCCGAGGACTTTAGATCTATCAGATATGATTCCCACGAACCGAAATCTCGTTCAATCTGTCTGATCAGATCCCTACTCGCCGTCCCCTTATTATTTCCTAGATGTGAAAAATAAATTTCGTGATTTATGATTCCGCCCCATGCAAAACTCAGTTCAGTTTTTAAACTGCGTACATATGAATATACTTGATTAGATTCTGCTATTTCCTGAGATGATAAATGTGTAATTTTTTGGTTTATTTCATTATATTTTTTTATGTATCCTTCATATAGTTTGATATGGTTTTCAATTGTTTTTCGGGAAATATCATTCATGAGTAATAAGGATGGATCAAATTGTTTTGGCGTATAAGGTGTTTGTTTCATTTAAATATTACATAAATTGTAATAGTTTAATTAAAATATAAAAATATCAGGATGTCAAGCGGATATTGTAGTTATTATTACTTCAGAAGATCGGGTCTTCTTTTTGCTGTAATTTTCATGGCTTGCTTCTTTTTCCATGCATCAATTTTTGCGTGATCGCCCGAAAGAAGAATTGAAGGAACGGTATATCCCATGAACTGTTCTGGTCGTGTGTATTGTGGATATTCAAGCAGTATTTTTTTTGAGCTGAGTGAAAAACTTTCAATTTCAGTTGCTTCTTTGTGTTTAAGTACTCCCGGGATTAATCGGACTATTGAGTCAGCGATTATACAAGCGGGTAGTTCGCCACCGGTGAGAATATAATCACCGATTGATATTTCTTCATCAATAAAATGAGAAATTCGCTCATCCACGCCTTCATAGTGTCCTGCAATTATAATGATATCTTTATGAGAAGAAGTCAGTTCAACAGCTTTTTGTTGAGTATATACGTTGCCGCGTGCTGAGGTGAGGAGTATTCGGGAAGTATCTTTTTTAACCTTCTGCAATGCGTGATAAATCACATCAACCCTCATAATCATGCCAATTCCTCCTCCGTACGGTTTTCCGTCTACTGTTTTGTATGAATCAACCGCAAAATCCCGGATGTCAATTATGTCAATTGTTACTTTTTTTTGAGCCTGTGCTCTTTTTATAATGCTTTCCGATATAAATCCCTGTATCATATTGGGAAACAAGGTAAGAATGGTGATGTGCATGTGTTTTAAAAGGAAAGGATAAGAAAACCGGCCAACATAAACATGCCGCCGATAATTGCCTTGAGAGTAAATGCTTCGTGAAGAAATATCACACTCATAAGAAGTGCAAAAAATGGCATGGTAAGAGTGGCGAGTGTTGCAATTATGGCATTCGGGCTTTTTTGGATACCGGTAACATAAAATAGTTGTGCAAGAAACCAGGAAGTAAATCCGAGTATTCCTAATACAATCCAATCTTTCAATTCAAATCGCTGTTTATAAATAAATAGCATGGGAAGATAAAAGCTTGAAGCTATAATACAGGTTGTTGCCGATACGATAAAAGGATTTTGGGTAGGAAAAAATTTTCGTACCAAAACTAGCTCGGTTGCCCAAAAAAAGTTGGCTATAATAACATATACAATTCCCATGTATTGTATTATACAAAAAGATGTAATGAAAAAAATGATATTACGTGCCATTAGGCTCTATCAAAAGACCTCCTTTTTTCATGGGGTAATTGCACGAACACTATTTTTAACTGACTCGGTTTGCCGTTTTAAACCTACATGTTCAGAGTATACATATCAGGCAATTGAGGAGTACGGCGTATTGAGCGGGCTTATTCTTGGATTAAAACGTATACTTCGTTGTCATCCTTGGTCAAAAGGTGGGTATGATCCTATTCCCAAATCTTGACAAATAAAAATCAGTATTCTATAATTAGCAGAGTTACAGTTTGATTGCCAATTATGGATATTAATTATCAACCACCTGAAGATACACAAAACGTCCTTGAACGCTACACGGAAAATCTGACCGCAAAAGCAAAGCAAGGGAATATTGATCCGGTTATTGGGCGCGATGAAGAGATTCGTCGAGTGATTCATGTATTATCCCGCAGAACAAAAAACAATCCAGTACTACTTGGGGATCCTGGTGTAGGAAAAACTGCTATCGTTGAAGGTCTGGCTAGCCGTATTGTCGCACATGACGTTCCGGATAGTTTAAAAAACCGTCAAGTACTCTCTCTTAATATTGCAAGTTTATTAGCAGGAGCTTCATATAGAGGTGAGTTTGAAAAAAGACTAAAAAATGTACTTGAGCAGATAGAACAAAGTGAAGGACAGTATGTTCTTTTTATTGACGAACTTCATACGATAGTTGGTGCAGGAGGAGCTGAAGGATCTCTTGATGCAGGGAACATGTTAAAGCCTGCACTTGCACGTGGAAAGCTGCATGCGATAGGTGCAACCACAGTTTCAGAGTACAGGAAATATATTGAAAAAGATGCAGCGCTTGAACGGCGTTTTCAACCCGTTTATATCGATGAGCCGAGTATTGAAGATTCAGTATCGATTCTTCGCGGGATAAAAGAAAAATATGAGATGCATCATGGAGTACAGATTTCAGACGATGCATTGATTGCTGCTGTGACATTATCGGTGAGATATATTCCGGACAGATTTTTACCTGATAAAGCGATTGATCTTATTGATGAGGCTGCAGCAAGTGCGAAAATTGAGATAGATTCATTACCTGTTGATCTTGATAAGCTTAAGCGGAAAATTATACAACTTGATATTGAATTGGCTGCTTTAAAGAAAGAAAAAGGTCTTGAGATAAAGAAAAAAGCTCTTGAAAGAGAAAGACAAAAACTGCATGATACGTTTGAAAAACAGCATCTCCAGTGGATGAAGGAAAAGCAGATAATTAAAGAACTTCAGGCTCATCGTATACGTTTCGACGCATTAAAACAGGAGCTTGAAAAAGCAGAGCGCGAAGTTCTGCTTGAAAAAGCCGCAGAACTGAAATATGGAACAGTACCAGAAGAAGAAAAAAAAATTAAAGTTCTGGAAGAAAAATGGAGTACGATAACCAAGGGTCAACATATTTTAAAAGAAAAAGTCGGAAGCAATGACATTGCATCAATAATAGCCCGTTGGACTAAAATTCCGGTAGAAAGACTTTTGGAGTCTGAAACAAATAAACTTCGTCATATGGAAGACGATCTTAAAATGAATGTAATCGGACAGGATAGTGCTATTACTCAGATTGCACGTTCAATACGTAGATCAAGAACCGGTTTGAATGATGAAGGTAAACCGATAGGTACATTCTTGTTTCTTGGTCCAACAGGAGTGGGGAAGACAGAGAC
>CAZYXQ010000020.1:0-13984 GCA_964651235.1 uncultured Gammaproteobacteria bacterium | reverse complement strand
GATAAAAAGCGCTTGTGCAATAAGTGAAATACCCGAAAAATAGTGAGTGTAAAGACCCAAAATACTGGCTATTGCATATTTTTTATATTCTTTTTTCTGAAGAAAATACACGGATAATACTGACAGAAAAGCGAGCATGGAGTACATACGTGCTTCAAAAGCGTAATAATGTAATACCGGATTCACCACAAACAAAAGGAGATATCCAAACGTTTTTGTTACAGATAGTCGTAATACAGAGAGTAGGTACAAACCGATTATATATACGGTAGCAAGGAAAAAAAAGAAAGATAATAATCGAAGAGCTACCTCAGACGTACCAAAAAGTGAAGACCAAAAACGAAGTAACAGATAATACAACGGAGGGTTAAAATCACGGGCCGTTAACAGTAACATATCTGGGATATTCTGCTTTGACATAAGAAAGGAAAATGCCTCATCTCTCCAAAAACTTTGAATTAAAAATATGAGGGGGGTTTTATGGAATAGATACGAAAGAATAAACATGATTGGTTTATGTAATAACCTGATTATAATTTTTCAGTAACCTTGTATTCAATTTTTTTCCCCATAATCATGCGAGTGTGAGATTCAAGAGCTGGAAGTGAAGAAAGAAGAAACGAAATAAACGGAAGGAAATACCACTGAATAACAATAAATGGAATAGAAATAAGCTTAGTTTTTATATTTATTCTTTCCCTCATTTTAATATCCAGATAAATATATACCAAGATCATGGATGTTGATAGGGTAAGGATAAGGCCAGATAGTTGTGGTAGTAAAAAGCCTAAAACGGTTCTTTTAAAAACGGGATTTATGATTGGTGGTATAGAAGCGCTTATGGTAAGAATAAAAAAGGACGTTGGCCAGAAGAGATGGTTTTCAATGAGATACAATATTTTTTTCAGTTTTGGGTATGATGGTATGTGGGGGGTAGAAAAATATTTTTTTAATGAATATCCGATATCTGTGACTCCCCACGCCCATCTTTTTTCCTGTTCATAACGGCTCACAAATGTTTTTAGAGTATTTCCGGAATAAATTGCATCTCCGCTTACGATGGTATAGAGGGGAATTGTTTTGACTTTTTCACCGAAGGTAAAAAATGCCTGAAAATAGATATGCCAGTCTTCGGGAATTACATCAACATCCCAATAATTTATTTTTTTTAAAAGCCACATATTTGTTGAATATGTTGAAATCTGTATAAGTCTGTCTTTCTGGGATAAAAATGAAAGCCGTAATATTGAGGAAAGAGTTGCCTGGATACGGACAAAAAAAGTGAGCTTCCAGAAATTATTATATAGCAGTACCGGAGCCCAGTAAAAATGATAATCCCTTTCTTTATCAGTGAGATAGCAGTGGGTAAGGTATGAAAAGTAGTTTTTTGGGAGTTTACTGTCCGCGTCACAAATGGTAATGAGCGCATTTTTTAATTCCGTCTTTGTTTGGATAAGGTGTTTTTCTAAGTTCCGTGCTGCCGATGTTTGATTACTTGCTTTGCCTGCAGCTTCATGAACGGAAAGTTCATGATAGTAACATAGAATGTGTTCGAAGTAAGGTGCAAATTTTTTACGGATGTGATGTTCCTTTTCTATTGCTTCAACCTCCCTTTTTTCAAATGCAAGACACAGGGAAATATTTTTATACGGATGGTCATTATCCAATATCGCCTTGATTGTTTCTTCTATTTTGTATAAGGGCTCTTTATAGTTTGGGATGATAACATAGTGATGGATTTCTTTTGCTTGAGGTATGGATTGAATTAATTTGGAAAAATGTATTTTTGAATATTCTTCAATAAGACGATATGATAATGTAGAAAAATATACCGTGCGTATGCAGCTGTAAAAAAAATAGAGATCAAATGCGATGATAAAATAGGCAACAAGTGCGGGATGAAAGGGTGACATCCAAAGAGGATAAGTTATAATTACCCAGCTTGTTATTGGAATTAATACGTCAAAAAGCCTCCCAAAAAAAGGAGAACGAGCAATATAGTCAGTCATAGATTAATTATACAATATAGGATAAACCCTGAAGGAAAATCAGTATAATGGGGGATAATAATGGATAATTCTAAATTTAAAGAAGCATATAAAAAACTAAACCAAAAACAAAAAGCGGCAGTTGATGCAATTGAAGGATCCGTTATGGTAAGCGCGGGACCTGGGACAGGAAAAACGCAGATACTCATTCTTCGAATTGCCAAGATTCTGCTTGAAACTCAGATTGAACCGGAAAACATATTAGCGCTTACATTTACAGAGTCAGCTGTTTATGAAATAAGAGAACGATTGGTAAATCTTATTGGAACTGCAGGATTTCGGGTTGGTATCTATACATTTCATGGATTTTGTAACACGCTGATAAAAAAAAGAGAAGATGAATTTGAACATCTAGTTCGCTCCGAAAGTATAGATGAATTAGGGCAAATAAGGATGATCGAAAATATATTAGAAAAAGGCACGTTTCAATATATAAAACCGTTCGGTGATCCGCTTTTCTATGTACGAAGCATACAAAGAGCAATAGGTCAATTAAAACAGGAAGGGATAGAACCGGCTGACTTCTTAATAGGAATTACAAAGCAGGAACAAGAACTTCAAAATACACCTGATCTGTATCATCAGAAAGGCATACATAAGGGAAAAATGAAGGGAATATATTACGCAAAAAATAAAAAAATCCAAAAAAATAAAGAGCTCTTTTTCGTATATAAACAATATGAAGATGAGTTAAAAAAAGAACAGAGATATGATTATAACGACATGTTGATTCATGTGCTTTCTGTCTTTAAATCCAATAAGGAATTATTACTCGATCTTCAGGAACTTTTTCAGTATGTATTAATTGATGAGCATCAAGATACAAATAAAGCACAGAACAAAATAATCGAATACATATGTAGCTTTGATCAGAATCCGAATTTATTTGTAGTTGGTGATTCTGCACAGGCAATTTTTAGATTTCAGGGAGCAACTCTGGAAAATTTCCTTTATTTTAAGCATCTATACCCCTCAGCTTTATTTATTTCGCTGGAATATAATTATCGATCGGGTCAACGAATTCTTGATGCGGCGCTGAGTTTGATTTCGCATAATAAGAAAAATGAAGTGAAGGAAAATGGTAATAATCTGATAGCTTCAGAATCGAGAGGATTAGGCAATATACGTATTGCCGCATTTTTAACGTATTATGGAGAATATTATTTTTTGGCTCAGGAGATAAAAAGACTTCTCGCATTAAACGAAAAACCTGAAGAGATCGCAATCCTTGTAAGGAATAACAAAGACGTCGATCAGGTAATTACAATGCTCAGACACGAGCAGATTCCGTACACAGTTGAATCAGATCAGTATTTGTTTCATGATATTTCAGTAGAAAAAATGCTTACTTTATTAATGGCAATTCACGAATTAGGCAGTGATCATGCTTTAGTTGAAGCTATGTATTTAGATTTTTTCAAAATAGATCCCCTGGATATTATTCGATTAATCGAATTTGCAAAAATAAATCGCATGTTTCTATGGGATATACTTTCACTGCAAACGTACAAAAAAAGATTAAAACTGAAGTCATCCTTAAAAATTCTCCGCTTTGTGCGATTACTTAAAAATTGGAAAAAGAAGAGCATGAATGATGCGGTTGATGCTTTATTTATACATGTGCTCAATGAGTCCGGATTTTTGAAACAGATGATGCATGATGATTTAAAGCTTGAGAAATTGGATAAAATAAGTGTTTTATTTGGAGAAATTAAAAAAAAGATTTCCCAACATCATTCTTTTTCTTTAGGGGATTTTCTTGAACATATTGAACTATTAAAAAAACATCACATTTCGCCGCTTTCATCAACAGCTTACGTGAGTTCCCAGGTAGGTGTCCGGATTATGACGGTGCATAAATCAAAAGGCCGTGAATTTGACTATGTATATATTATCAATATGTATGATGGGCATTGGGGAAATAAACAGAGAGGGAGAAATTTGTTTTCATTGCCATGGGAGTTTCTTTCAGTAACATTCGATACAGATATCAAAGAAGAAGAAAATGACGAAGAACGAAGACTTCTTTATGTTGCAATAACACGTGCAAGAAAAGAAGTGACCCTTACTTTTGGAAAACAAAACATGGAAGGTAAAGAACAGGTTCTTTCTCAGTTTATTGAAGAAATACCTTCAAAATATAAAACAGAATTGGATAGTTCAGGACTCGAATCATTATTGTTACGAAATCCCGAATTATATTTACTCGAAAAGAAAAAAAGCAGCAAAAATCAAAAAGTTAAATGGTTTTTACAAAATAAATCTTACTTTCGTCAACTGTTTATTAAAAGAGGATTGTCTGTCAGTGGTTTGAATAATTATATATCTTGCCCGTGGAAATATTTTTTTAGGAACCTTCTTTTGTTACCGGATGTGAAAAATAAACATATGATACTTGGTTCTGGCATTCATCTTGCTCTTCATTATTATTTCACTCACAGAAATAACACTGATTATTCGCAGGAACAGGCCATAAAAGAATTTGAAACATATTTAGCTCGACAACCATTAAATGATCTTGAGTTAGATGAATTAATGAAAAGAGGAAAAAATATACTCTTGAACTATCTTTTACATAAAGGCAGCAGTTTTGGTGATCGTATAGAAAGTGAACTCACAATCAGCGGAATACGATTAGAAAAAGATATTTTTTTAAACGGAAAAATTGACATGATTGAAAGACTTGATAATAAAAGCAATGTTGTTGTGTATGATTTCAAAACAGGTAAACCAAAATCAAGATCAATTATTGAAGGCAAAAACAATCAAGTCGGGGGAGATTATAAGCGGCAACTGTTGTTTTATCATATACTTCTGAGTCGTTACAAATGGGGTAAAAGACCACTATTTATGAAAGAAGGAGTGATTGAGTTTGTTGAACCAAATGAGCAAGGCATATATAAGAGTGAGCGGTTTGAGATCAATCCTGAGGAGGTGAAGAAAACAGAAGAGCTTATCCTGCGCATTTCAACTGACATAGTTAATCTTTCATTTCTCTATCAAACATGCAAAGATAAGGAATGTTATTACTGCAAACTCAGAACCTATTTATTAGAAGAATGATTTGTAGTTGAACCGGTAATATAATGGGCTTCATATACTGCAGTTAGCTGAAAAACAAAAAAAAGTGAAAAAGACAGGAGAAGTATATTAAATACATGAACGGGAAAAAGAATAAACAAAAGAGAAGCAATCAGAGGAAAAGTGTACGAATGAAATCCTATTTGAAGTATTTTGGTAAAGTGATATTTTTTTCCGAATAATTTGAAAAATCCAAAGACCATAAAACTGGCAACTATACCTAATATAGTATTAAAGAAAAATAGAAAAAAAGGAGCCATCACAAGAAGAAATAGTACAAAATAGGGAATTGATCGGTTTAAGAATGCTATGCTTTTTTGGATTAATCCAACAATATCTTCTTTTGAAAAATGGGCACTATTTACGTATTGATTAATTGAAACGGAATGAGTAACGGTTTTATATTTGAACAATATGTTGGTACCGGTTACGAGGATATGAGCTCCGTAAAGTGAAGCGCTTTTTTCTGTTGCTCTTTCATCAATAACACCAAGAAGCCGTATAGAATTATTACAATTAAACCAAAGAAGAAGTGGCATTTCGCTATTTGTAGACAGTATTCCATTTTGTATCTCCATAGAGTAATTGGGTGGAATTAGTCCATATGTGTGTGATAAACAATTACGATAGTCAGTTCTGATATAACGAGTTGCTTTTATTCCCAAAATAATGACCGATATAATGGAAATACTCATAAGAAGAAATAAAAAATACTGTAAAGAAAACTGAAAACGTGTTTTTAATATTTTTGAATAATAGAATGAATGTGGAACGATACTACCTGTAAAAATATGCAAAAAGGTCTTGACTTTTCTCCACATACCAATTATGATAGAGAAGTTAGGAAAAAAAATCAACTTCGTTTGAAAAGAGTCAAACACTTGGTTGGTATTTTTTCTATTTATATTAATAATTACTTTTTTTATTATGGCAGATGGAGTATTTCAGAGAACAAAACCTCATTTAAATATTGGGACTATTGGACACGTTGATCATGGAAAAACAACTACAACCTCTGCCATTCATTATGTACTTTCTAAAAAAGGGCAAGCAAAATTTTTAAAATACGAAGATATTGATAAAGCACCTGAAGAAAGAGCACGTGGCGTTACCATCAATCTTCATCATTCTGAATATGAGACAGATAAAAGACATTATGCACACATAGATGCACCAGGCCATGCTGATTATATTAAGAACATGATCACCGGCGCAGCTCAGATGGATGGAGCTATTCTTGTGGTTTCCGCTCCAGATGGACCTATGCCTCAAACTAGAGAGCATATTCTTCTTGCCAATCAGGTTAACGTGCCGGCGATTATTGTCTTTTTAAATAAAGTAGACATGGTTGCTGATAAAGAAATTTTAGATCTCGTTGAAATGGAAGTTAGAGATCTATTAACAAAATATGGATTTCCTGGAGATAAAGTACCGGTTATAAAAGGTTCAGCAATGAAAGCACTTCAAGATGATCCTGAAGCAGTTAAGGCAATAGAAGATTTAATGAAAGCAGTAGATGAATATATTCCTGAACCAACAAGACCTATTGATAAACCATTCCTTATGCCGATTGAAGACGTATTTACCATTCAAGGTCGAGGAACAGTTGTTACCGGAAGAGCAGAAAGAGGAATATTAAAAGTCAACGAAGAAGTAGAAATTATTGGTCTCACCGAGACAAAAAAAACAGTAATTACCGGAGTTGAAATGTTTAGAAAATCACTTGATGAAGCGCGTGCTGGAGATAATGTCGGATTATTATTACGGGGTATTGAAAAAGAAGATGTACAAAGAGGTCAGGTTATTGCAAAACCAGGATCTATAACTCCTCACACAGAGTTTGAAGCACAAATTTACGTTCTTAAGAAAGAAGAAGGTGGAAGACACACACCATTTTTTAAAGGATACAGACCGCAGTTTTATATCAAAACAACGGATGTAACCGGAGAATTGACTCTTCCAGCAGGAGTAGAAATGGTTATGCCGGGAGACAATGTCAAGATTACAGGCAAACTGATATATCCAATGGCTCTTGAAGAAGGACAAAAGTTTGCTATTCGTGAAGGCGGTCACACGGTAGGAGCGGGCGCAATTACAAAAATCATTAAGTAAGCGTATCAAAAACAAGGGTTTGAGTTAATTTATGCACTTTTACATGTATGCCAAAAGGTAGGATTAGGATAAAATTAAAAGCGTACGATTATCGATTGATAGATGATACCTGTCAAAAACTGGTTGATACAGCAATACGAACAGGTGCATCAATCATAGGTCCAATACCACTACCTACTAAAACCGAAGTATTTGTTGTTAACAAATCACCCTTTGTTGATAAAGATGCGCGTGAACATTTTGGCTTAAAGACTCATAAAAGATTAATAGATATAGTGAATCCGACAAACCAGACAATTGATTCATTAATGCATTTAGAATTGCCTGCAGGAGTTGAGGTAGAAGTAAAAATGTAGCCTTCTCCTTGAAGAATGAATATAGATATTATATAATGTGTTTCGCATGTTCTTTTTTTATTTAAAAAAAGATTATTTTATTTGAGATAATTCTCGGATTGAATTGCTTTAACAAAGCTCCAATCTGGGGCTTATTTTTTTGGAAAATTAATTTAGTATAGTTATGAACGGTTTTATTCTTGGAGAAAAGTCAGTACAATCACAGCGTTTTTTAACTTCCGGTGAACGAATTCCAACTACTTATATTAAAACAAGTCCTTGTTACATACTTTCCGTTCAAACCCCAGAAAGAAATGGATATACGAGTGTAAAACTTGGATTTAAAAAAATAAAAAAAATTAAAAAAACAAACCTAGGACAAATTAAAAAAGCGGGAATCGAAACCCCGCTTCGTTTTTTTCGCGAATTCAGAATAGATAAACCATCATCAAAAGTAAAACTTCACAACGAAACAGATAAAGAAGGTATCGTTTTGAACGATAAGAATTTTACGGTTGGACAGGAGGTCAAACCAGCAGATATGTTTGAAAAAGGAGATTTTATTACTGTTTCAGGTATTTCAAAAGGAAAAGGATTTCAAGGAGTAGTATTTCGACACGGTTTCAAAGGAGGATCAAAAACTCATGGTCAATCCGATCGTCAACGTGCTCCCGGATCAATCGGTATGACCACGACTCCCGGACGCGTATTTAAAGGAAAAAGAATGGCCGGACGTACAGGAAGCGAAAAAATTACGATTACGAATCTCGAGGTGATTGAAGTAGATGAAAACGGAATTACGGTCAAGGGACTAATTCCCGGAGCAATTGGAGGATTAGTTACCATAGTTACTTCATAATTTTAAAATACAAATGAAAAAAGAAATTGAAGTACCAAAAAAACAACAACCAAAAATAAAGGATGATTCAATGGTAAAAACGGTAGATATGAACGGAAATACGCTTAACGGTTCTGAGAATCATATTCAACTATTGACACTTAAGCCTCATAAAACGGTTTTGACCCAGTATATTCGAACATATCAAATTAATCAGCGTCAGGGAACAGCATCAACAAAAACAAGAGCGGAAGTTACCGGTACTACTAAAAAAGTTTACAAACAAAAAGGAACCGGTAAAGCAAGACACGGTTCAAAAAAAGCACCGATATTCAAAGGTGGTGGAGTTGTAGGGGGACCAAAACCCAAAGAATATCGTTTAAAAATCAATAAGAAACAAAAAATACTAAGTCTTCTTTCAGCATTAAGGATGCAGTATATGCAAGGTAATATACTCAAACTTACCCATGAGATGAAAGATGAGAAGATTAAAACAAAAACAATGGCACTATTACTTAAAAAACTTGGTTTTTATCATAAAAAAATTCTATTCGTTCTAACGAAGGATGTGAGTGAATTATTTATCCCAGCTGTCCGTAACATTAAAAACGTTTCATATACATTAGTAGACTCATTAAATGCATATGAGGTGGTAAATGCCAGTGAGGTCATATTTGTAAATAATGCATTTACGGAAGTTATTGGTTCCCGTGTAAAAACAAATGAAAATTAATGAAGTAATATTACATCCAATATTGACGGAAAAAGCAACAAAGCAGGCTCAGTTAAAGATGTATACATTTGAAGTGAGTAAAAAAGCTACAAAACACCAAATAAAACACGCAATTGAAAGCATCTATGGAGTTAAAATTATGGGTTTGCAGGTTCTACTCAGAAAAGGAAAAGAAAAACGAGTGGGAAGAAGAATGAAATCAAAAATACTTCCGAACAGAAAAATTGCAGTTATAAAAGTTAAAGAAGGAACTATAAACTTATTTCCGCAGTTATAAGAAACCAAGTATAGTATGAAAGTTCACAGTATTCCCAAGACATTAGATCCCGAAAAAAAGCTGACAGTCATACTTAAAAAGCATTCGGGAAGGAACTCATCTGGTCGAATTACCGTAAGGCACCAAGGTGCACGTCAGAAACGGTATTATCGAATAATTGATTTTAAAAGAGACAAATATTCAGTGGAAGGAAAGGTAATACAAGTTGAATATGACCCAAACAGAAATGTATACATTGCTTTAATAGAGTATACAGATGGTGAACGAAGATATATACTTCAACCTAACGATCTTAACATAGGAGATATGGTTGTAGCAGGTTCGGGAGTGGATATTAAAAAAGGTAATGCGTTACCATTAAAAGACATTCCAATTGGAATTCAGATCCATAATATTGAAATTCATCCTAAACAGGGGGGAAAAATGGTGCGAGGAGCCGGATCGTCAGCGGTTGTTATCGCAAAAGAAAGCCCTTTTGTTCATTTAAAACTACCCTCAGGAGAAGTAAAACGATTTTCTGAAGAATGTTTTGCTACCGTGGGTGTCTTAGGTAATATTCCCCATAAAGACAGACAATTAAGAAAAGCAGGGACAAAACGATTAATGGGAATAAGACCGACAGTAAGAGGAGTTGCACAGAATCCACGAAGTCATCCGCATGGTGGTGGAGAGGGAAAGGTAGGAGAGGGTATGCATCCTAAAACACCATGGGGAAAACCAGCAAGGGGAAAAAGAACAAGAATAAAAAACAAATGGAGTAATAAGTTCGTGGTAGTATCACGGCACAAATAACATCTTATGGAAGCAACAGTATATTTAAAAAATGTTCACATATCACCGAAGAAGTTAAGATTTATTTTACCGGAGATAAAAAAGATGACTCCGCATGAATCACTTGATCATCTTTATTATTCTCCTAAAAAAGGAGCCTCAATTTTTTATAAAGCCATTAAATCTGCTATTGATAATGCTAAATATACTTTAAAAGCACGTGAAGATTTGTTACAATTTAAGCTTTTGACCGTTGAGCAAGGAAATGCACTTAAAAGATATCGTCCGGGAGGAAGAGGAACGGCGAAACCTTATAAGAAAAGATATTCACACATTAAGATTGTTTTAGTTTCGACTCAACCCGTACAATCAGTAAAAAAAGCAGAGCCAGTAAAAGTAAAAAAAACAGAATCTGTTAAAAAAAAGACATTACAAATTAACTCAGATAGCAAGAGAGTTAAATCAGCATCAGAAAAAATTAAGGATGCGCCTAAAAAATAATGGGACAAAAAGTTGATCCAAAAGGTTTACGAGTCGGTATCGTTTTTAACTGGAATTCAAGATGGTATTTTAGCAATAAGAAACTATTTAGAAAAACTCTTGTATCAGATATTCGTATAAGAAAAAAATTATTGGAAAAATTCGGATTCGCATCAGTGACACAGATCGATATTGAACGTGCAATTAAAAAAATAACTGCAATTATTTACTCGGTTAAACCAGGAATGATTATCGGACGTGGAGGAAAAGGGCTTGAAGATGTTAAAAAATACATAGTAAATGAAATAGGCGCAGATAAAAATAAGGAGCTTAAAATTGAGATTAAAGTTGAACCGGTTAAGAAGCCTTATCTCAGCGCATATTTCGTCAGTCAGTTAATTGCAGAAAAGCTTGTTAAAGGGTTTTCTCACCGTCCAGTTATTCATCAGGCAATGAATAGGGTAATCGAGGCGGGTGGAAAAGGAGTTAAAATACAGATTGGAGGAAGAATAAATGGAGCTGAGATTTCAAGAAGAGAAAAGTATTTTCAAGGCACGATACCCACTTCAACCATACGCGAAAATGTGGATTTTTCAAGATACGCAGCACTTACAAAATCAGGTTATGTAGGAGTAAAAGTTTGGATTTGTAGATAACTAAACTATGTTGGCACCAAAGAGACAAAAATATCGAAAACAATTTAGAGGAATATGGAGGAATATTGCAGTAAAGGGCCAAAACCTTTCATTCGGAAGCTATGGTTTAAAATCAATGTCAAAAGGTTGGATTAAAGATCGTGAGATTGAATCATGTCGTGTGGTCCTTGCTCGAGCTACAAGAAAAACGGGTAAGTTCTGGATCAGAATATTCCCAGACAAACCATTTTCAAAAAAACCACCAGAAGTTACCATGGGAGCAGGTAAGGGAGATGTTGCTTATTTTGTAGCTTCCGTCGTGCCGGGTAGAATTTTATTTGAAATTGACGGAATACCAAAAGAAGAAGCAAGAAGAGTATTAAAAAGTGCTCTTTCAAAGCTTTCAGTTAAGGGTAAGTTTGTCACAAAGGAAATATGAAAACAAAAACCGTAGATATAAAAGCAAAAACAATACAAGAATTGGAAAAAGAAATCCAGATGATTCGAAGCGAAATTGCAAAGCTTTCGGTTGAATCAAAAGTGAACACGCAAAAAGACACAAATTTAATACAGAAAAAAAGAAAAACACTAGCTCGATTATTAACATCATTAAGACTGAAGCAGATTCAAGCAAAAAGCGAGATAAAAGTTGCATGATACCATTATGAAAAAAACATTGATAGGAACAGTAGTGTCAACAAAAATGAAAAAAGCAGTAGTAGTATCAGTTGAACGCAAATTTAGACATGCAAAATATCATAAGGTCATTATTAGGCATAAGAAGTATAAAGTAAAAAATGATATGGATAACATTACACAAGGTGATGTGGTAACAATTGAAGAGACGAGACCCTTATCAAGAGATATGAGATTTAGGATAGTTAAAAAGTTGGATGTTACATCTTAGTAAGTCGAAACAGATATGTTACAACTTAGATCAATACTAACAGTTGCAGATAACAGCGGGGCAAAAAAGGTAAGCATGATTGGAATGCCCGGAAAAGGAAATAAAAAAATTGCACGTGTAGGTGAGGTGATAAATGCAGCAGTAAAAGAGGCAATTCCTTATGGACAGGTAAAAAAAGGTGAGAAAGTTGCAGCTGTCGTAGTGCGAGCACATAAAGAATACCGTAGAAAAGATGGAAGTTATATTCGATTTGATGATAACGCATGTGTTATCCTTGCGTCTAAGGAAGTAAAAGATCCCAAGGGAACAAGGATATTTGGTCCGATTGCAAAAGAGGTAAAAGAAGCAGGTTTTAATAAAATTGCCAGTCTAGCGGAAGAAATATATTAATATGAAAATTAAAAAGGGAGATAAAGTAAAATTAATTACCGGTAAGGACGAAGGTCGAGAAGGAGTTGTTGAAAAGGTATATTCAAAACAACGCTCCGTACTTATTCCGGGTTTAAACATTTATAAAAAACATATACGAAAAAATGAAAAAATGCCACAAGGAGGCGTGGTTGAAGTACCGAGACCTCTTGCAATAAGTAAAGTCATATTAGTGTGTCCGAAGTGTAAAAAGACTACTCGGGTAGGTTATCGTATCGATAAAAACAAGAAAACCCGGATATGTAAAAAATGTGAAAGTATTCTATAACTAAATCAACTCATATGTCATATAAAGATTATTATTATAACGAGATAAAGAATCAGTTCATGAAAAAGATGGATATAAAAAATCCGATGGAAGCACCGCGGATTGTGAAAATTGTGATAAATGTTGGTGCGGGTGAAGCAGTTTCAAATAAAAATGTAATCGAAAAAATCCAAGAGCAGATAACCATTATTGCAGGACAAAAAGCAGTAATTACAAAAGCAAAGAAATCAGTTTCAGCATTTAAAATTAGAATGGGTCAACCAATTGGTGTAAAGGTGACATTGCGCGGTAATAGAATGTTTTTTTTCCTGGAAAAACTACTGACTATCGTACTTCCAAGATTACGGGATTTTCGAGGTATACCGGAATCATCAGTTGATCAGCACGGGAATCTCAACCTTGGTTTTACCGAGCAGACAATTTTTCCTGAAATTGAATTCGATAAAATCGACAAAATTAGAGGTTTGCAGGTAACAGTTGTAACAACTGCACGAACAAGGGAGGCTGGAAAAACACTATTTACACTTATGGGTATTCCATTTAAAAAATAAATATGGCAAAAACATCAGATGAAGTTAAATTCCATAAAAAACAAAAATTTACAGTAAGACATAGAAATAGATGTTCCCTCTGCGGTAGAGCCCGATCCTACATCCGGAGATTTGGTATATGTAGGATATGTTTTCGTGAACGTGCATTGGCAGGAGATATTCCGGGAGTTAAAAAAATTTCTTGGTAATTTATGAGTAGATCATTAAAGAAAGGTCCCTATATAGATGAAAATATCATGAAGAGGATCACAAAACAAAAAGAATCAGGTGAACGCACAACGATTAAAACATGGGCAAGAGCGTCACATATTGCACCTGAATTTGTAGGACACAAAATTGGGATACATAACGGAAAAAAACATGTTGAGGTTTTAATAACAGAATCTATGGTGGGACACCGACTGGGAGAGTTTTCATTTACCCGGACATTTAGAGGACACGGTAAGATTACAAAGAAGACAATGGATAATGCTAAACTCGTGGAGGGTTTTGCGGAGATTTATCCGATAGCCAGGGAAT
>CAZYXQ010000019.1:0-14168 GCA_964651235.1 uncultured Gammaproteobacteria bacterium | reverse complement strand
AGTCTTACTATTTTTCTAGTAGCTTATATATCAACCATCCTTCACATACCGGTATTGGTAAGTATGTTTGTCGCTGGAATTCTTGTTTCCCAGACATTGGAGCATTATCATATTTTTTCCCAGATGAGGCCGATGCGGGATATTCTGTCTACCATGTTTTTTATTTTTATAGGGACAAATATTAAAATTGGAGCCATCGGATTTCTTCTTCCGAAAATTATTCTTTTCGTTACAGTAGTGATGGTTACTAAAGCCATAGTAATACTCTTGATATTTTTCATAATGAAATTTCATTCAAAACTTGCATTTTATCTGTCGCTGTATCTGTTTCAGATCGATGAGGATGCATTTATTCTCATGTCGCTTGCGTATTCAAACGGAGTATTTACTCTTGAAGAATACCTTTTTGTTATTGCTTCCGTTATGATTGGTCTTGTTATTACACCTTTTTTTATTGGAAATAAGGAAAAACTATACCGGTCAATACGATCTATAATTAAGAAATATATACCATCATTGCATGAGTATATAAAACACAGAATTGATAAAAGGGACTCTCCCATTGATGAACTGGAAATAAAAAATCATATTATTCTCTGCGGTTATGGACGCGTAGGGTCATATGTTGGACGCGCTCTCATGCTTTCAAATATTCCCTTCCTGGCAATAGATTACAATATCCGGACAGTCGAACGCGCAAAGAAAGAAGGAGTGTCCATATTATATGGAGATCCTACCGATATCGATATTCTGGATTATGCAGAAGCAGAGCATGCATTAGCTATTGTAACCGCGCTTCCCGATAGCTTTTCTCAGGAAACAATTGTACTAAATGCAAGAAAGCTGAAAAAAGACATTCTGATTATCAGTAGGGCACACAGGCAAAAAGATCGTAAACGGATGAGAGATATGGGTGTAAAGGTGGTAGTTCAACCGGAGTTTGAAGCATCACTTTCCATTATAAAAAAACTTCTTTTGTATAAACGTATGCCAAAAGATCAGATTTTAGAACGTTTGCAATACTTTAAATTGGAACAGGAGGGAATATGAAAAGAAAACTCAAAATTCAAAGTTCCAAACTCAACAATAAATTCATATACAGGTTCGTTTTTTTTGTGTGTGCAGGAACCATTCTTATCATCGGAATACGTTCATTTAGCGAGTCGCTTTTTTTTATAAAAAAAGATCGGGTAAACGTAGTTTTTTACGGGAAAGAAACAACTTATTATTCCCTGGGAAAACAGGATGGGGTTAACTATGTGATGCCGTTTTATCCCGATATTAAGGTGAATGTTCCTGAAGGATATGGTAATTACCGGGTCGGGGGATTGGGCAAACTGATGTATCTTGAGAAAAAAGGGGATATTTTAAGAAAAACATTTTCCGTTATGACCGCATCATCCGTAGACCGGTATTTTTATGAAGTGAGTGACACTATTTTTTACGGTAAGGAAGAAGATAATTCGTTTAAATTGCCGGGTTTGAAGAATATATTTTATTCCGCTTCCAATAGCAATCTTTTTGATAGACTTTTTGTTTGGTTGCAGTTTGTCGGGAAACGGAAACAACAGTTTGAGGAAATCAATTTCAAAAGTCAGTTGGGAGCAGATGAAGAATTTTTTCTCGATCGTGATTTTGCAAAAAAATATCAGGGTTTTTTATATAACCGATTATACAGAGATGAACAGAAGACAGTTCAGATTCAGTATAAAGACTCATACAAGACAGCATATGTACTTTCAAGAATTATAGAGGGGGACGGAATACGGGTGACCGATCTTATGCAGCAAGATTCACTGATGCAAGATACATCCTGTGAAGTGGTTGAAAATACGAAGATTTTTTCTCAAAGCGCACGAGATGTTGCAATCTTTTTTTCTTGTCAGCTTAAAGAGGGGACTACAGAGAGCTCAGATATCATTATCAAACTGAACTCTGCTGAGAAAGATTGGTTTATATTATAATTATAAGCATGATAATTCTTTTCATCGTACTCATCGTCATATCATTTATCATGGCCTTCGTATCAATGAAGGATTTTGGTGTTCCCGGTGAGATTACAAAGATAATCAATTCAAAGAAGCATAAAGGAACTATCGTATTTTTTAACAATAAAGTTAAGCACTATTCTTCATCTTCCAAGTCATCCCGTTGAATATCGATAAGTAGATCTTTTTCTTCCGAGACCGGATTTTCGGCAGCCATTTTTTCCCAACCCTCCATGTGATCATCCTGCTCTTCAAGCGCTCCTTCGTCTTCTTTCTCATCAGAAGAAGTCAAAACGGATTCATCCAGTTTTTTCTGGATGTTTTGGGGAAAAGAAATTTGAGACATCACTTGTTTTCCTTTTTTTTCCTCCTTAATAAATACGATTACGCGTGTAAGTGTTGATTCTTTAATATAAGTAACATACGAGCTTTTAGCCTTAAGAAAAAAGATAAGACGTTTGGATAAGTCATCAGGAAGTGCGCCAATATATTCTTTGGATGTAGTCCTTACTTCAACCCGTCGTTTTTTAATCTGTAATTCAACCTTTTGACCGATAGTAAGTCGTGCAAGTATATTTTTTTGTCCAAGATTTGATAGAGCTACCATTTTTGTTTTTCCTGCCATTTCCATAAAAAGTTCAGGATCAAAGGATACTTCTTGGTCAGAGTTTTTGTTGATTTTTGCTTTTTCGAGCACTTTTATACGTTCAATATTTTGAAGTGCAACACTGCTTTTCGGTTGGATCTTTAAGGCTTTGGAATAATATTTTTTTGCATTTAAAATATCTTTTAACTGCAGATATACAAATCCCATCCGTAGGTGGGCAGCCTCATTTTTTTTATCGATTTTTATTATCTGGGTATTCAGTGAAAGTGCTTCTTTCCACTGTAGGTTAATTGCAGCATCTATAGCTTGCTGCTCGAGCAGTTCAATATCGTTCATACGTGATAACAATATATATTATTTTTGCTTAAAGTCAAGTATAATTAGAAAGGTCAAATCTCAAATGTCAAAACTTAAAATTCAATTTAATTGTAAAGGTCTTAATGTTTTAAACAGATGGTTTTTTTACTCATTTGTTATTTGAATTTTGTAATTTGAATTTATTTCTGATATGTCTGGTCATTCAAAGTGGGCTAACATAAAGCGTAAAAAAGAGGCAAATGATAAGGTAAAAGGCGCAATATTTGCCAAGCACTCGCGACTTATCACTCTTGCAGTTATTGAAGGTGGGGGAATCCCCGATCCTATACATAATTTTAAACTGCGTCTTGCAGTGGACAAAGCAAAATCACTCAATATGCCTAAAGATAACATTGCGCGGGCAATTGAGAAGGCTACCGGAGCAGGGAAGACTTCACTGAAAGAAGTAATATATGAAGGTTTTGCACCGCACAAGGTGGCGATACTCATGCAATCAACGACAGACAATCCAAACAGGACCGTGAGTGAGATAAAAAACATTCTTGAGCGGCACGGGGGAAAGTTGGGAAGTCAGGGCTCAGTATCATATCTTTTCGAAAAATGCGGTTATGTGGAGATTCATAAAAAAGATAACTCAGAAGATGAAGTATATCAGTTTGCTGAAGTTCTGAAGTCTCTTGACATAGAAGAAGATGAAGTCTCATATCATATTTATGTTCCATTTGATATGTTGGGTAAGGTCAAACAGTATGGGGATAAGATAACTATAAAATCAACAGAGATTGATTATAAGCCACATATATCGGTATCCTTGCCTGATGTACATCAGATACGCGCAATATTGTCCTTGACCGAACTCCTCGAGAGCCTTGATGATGTTCATAAAGTATTTACCAACCTGGATATTCCAGACAATTTTGAATAAATAGGAGGAACATTTATGTCGAAAAATCCATTTGCACCAGTATTACTTACCATCGAAAAAAGAATTCGGTTTCTGATCAGTACCGTCATACTGAGTGTCCTACTGACTGTTTCAACCTTTTTTTTCTTTGATAAAGCTTTTATCTTTATTCCGGTTCTCATTCTATCTTCTTACCTACTAACCTATTTTTCCATAATTGAAGATATTGAAAAGATTGAATGGGTGACTTTGTTTTTGATGCCTGTTTTGGTTACCGTATCATTTTACTTGTTTTATTTCCTATTTCCGGCAAGGTGGCTTACCCGTATTCCTTTTATAATTTTTTATTCGGTATCAATATATGCAATGTTTCTTGTTTCAAACATATTCAACGTCGGAGTAGAGAAGAGTTTACAGCTTTATAGAGCTGCATTTTCAGTAAATTATTTTTATCTTACTCTTACGGTATTTTTGTTTGCGAATATTATCCTCTCGTTTAAACTTAATTTTCTTCTTAATAGTCTTTGTTTTTTCGTATTAGGGATTGTCGGGGCAACACATCTTTTTTGGAGTATTAAATTGGAACTACATCTGGAAAAAAGAGTCTTGCTTTTTGGTATGTTGATAGGAATAGTCATTTGGGAGCTTACTTTACTTCTGTCTTTTGTGCCTGTACAGACTTCGATTTTTGCGCTTTTCATATCTTCGGTATTTTATAGTTTCGGGGGAATGACCTATCTCTTTCTTGACGAAAGGCTGTTTCGTGAAACAATACGTGAATATTTATTCGTACTTGGGTTTTTAATTCTGGTTATTCTTCTGACAATTACCTGGTAGGGTAATGTTTTTTTAGCTACATATGAACAGGGAAGAGGGGAGAAGCGAACATAACGGACGTGAATAATATGACCTATAATAATTTATCCTATAGTATAATAGTGATAAAATACTATAGGACATATTTACACGTTCGTGAAGTTTTTGAAAGATCTCCATACATACTCTTATTAATAGTTCTTTCTTCTTTGAATCAGTATGTACGTATAATTTAGCCTTAAGTATACAGATATAGGCCGTTACTACACTCTAAAACTTGATATATATAATTGTGGATAAGATGGAATAATCAGCCTCAAAAATGCCAATAAGGGCTGTCATAATAAGCTAAACTGGACACTTTACATATATCTGACATATCGGCACACTGGCTTGAAAAGAGAGTGATTGAGCTGTTCTGGCAGTCTAAATTAAATACTAATTTAGTACGTAATCAATTCGTAAACAGCTATAAAACTTTAATTTTAGATTATAATGACGCTCTAAAATAATGCACTTAATCCTGTTCTTCTATTTCTTCTTTCATTTGAATTTAGCCTCAGAATTCAATGTTTAGCACATTATAACGCGCTAAATATTTTCACTTATTTTATCCCAAAAGAGTGAGGGCTACGTTTTATGTTTTATACCTTTTGTAAGTAAAATAATGATCAAGTGTTGTGCATTAAAAGCTGCATTATTGGAGGTCTTCACGTACTAAGAGAGTAGCCCGGCACTCACCTAAAATGAATATATGTATATTTATATGCAAAAAACCACATCCTTAAAAATGTTCATTATGTTGGTATATATACTCTGGGGAGTAAAGATATAAAACGTCGTAAATTGTATCTTTTACGACGTCAGCCAGCCTCAGTTGGAAGAGGAGTGGTAGTAGTTCACAAAGTGCATTATTTAAAAATTAATTCATAATTATTTTATTTCCGCTCCCCTTGTACCAGGTAATCACAAAATTATTACGCTTCTTATCCCCTTGAAATTACACTGGTTAAAAAATACCGCAATTTAAGGTTTAGATTGATATATCGGTAAAATATGTGCTTTACTACCCTACTCTGTTTTTTGTATCGGTGGAGAACATGCTTATTTGGATTGACAGAATAATAATTTTATAGTGTAATGAATCTATTACCAGTTTTTCGATATTTTTCAAATGAAAAACGAGAAAATCTGTATCGAGAAAACACTTCTTTATCTCATTCTTGCAATTTTCGTATTCGCAACAGTAACCGTAGTTTTAACCAATTATTTGACAAGACAGAACTATTCAACGGGAGGACGTGCAGCAGGAACCTGCAGTATGTGGAGAATTGAACCGAATACCTGCTCCAATATTCCGGGGGGAAGGTACACAGAAGATACTACACAATCTTATACAGACAGTTCAGGAAGAGTAAACCATTGTTGTATGGCATTACGGACTCCTACAGGTAGCAATAGTTCATTAGTAAACTGTCCACGTGATACGTATATGACACAAAACGGGTGTCAATCAACTTGTACTTCAACGTGTAAAACATGTAATCAGGGTGGTTTGACGAAATATTATTGTACCACCGGAACAAAATCACCTACAGGGAGACCAACTCCAAAACCGACAGGTACATCATCAAATAACGGAGGAAATAATACATTCTGTACGGGAGTTTGTGCAAGTGACTGTTCACGAATTGGGACAGGCGGTTACACTGTCGATACTGCACAAAGTAATACATGTACATCCGGGAAATTCTGCTGTGTAAAAACCGGCGGATCTGCCGGGAATTCGCTACCAATGCCGACATCAACACCAAAACCATGACAAAATTATTACAATCATGTGCTTGACAGTATAGATTATTTATTGTTAAATAAAAGAAATAGTACTTTTTTTATAACTATTACATACATGTTTATAACTTACTTGCTTTGGGGTAACTCTTTAACAATTGTAGCTTCGTTGGAGGGGGGTGATCGATCATGAAGAATGAAAAAGTGTGTGTGAAAAAAAGTCTGTTATATATAGCTTTGGCAGCAGTCGTATTCTTGATCGGAGTAGCACTCTTCTCAAATTATATGACCAGCCAGAACTATTCAACAGGAGGAAGAGCAGCTTCAGCATGTGCAGGTATATGGAGAACAGATCCAAATACTTGTTCAGGAATATCAACGACAACAACTTATACCGAAGATTTTTCAAAGCAATATACAGGCGCTGATGGTAAAGTACGCCATTGTTGCGTACCTGAGAAAAAAGCAGCACCGACCGCTGGAGGAACAGGTTCTTGTTCAGCACCAGGTCAATGTTATACAGGTGCTGATTGTGCTGCAGTAAGTACAACTACAGGAGGAACATATGTAGACTCAACAGGAACATGTGCAACGGGTAAAGTTTGTTGTAAACCAGGTAATAAACCAGCATCAGCTGGAGGAGCAGCACCTTGTTCAGCCCCAGGTAGATGTTATACAGGTGCTGATTGTGCTGCAGTAAGTACAGCAACTGGAGGAACATATGTAGCTTCACCAGGTACTTGTACTGGAACAGGTAAAGTTTGTTGTAAACCAGGTAATAAAGCAGCGGGAACAGGTGTTGTAGCATGTAAAGGTGGTGCAGCAGGCTGTACTACTCGTGCCAATTGTTCAGATATGGGTAATTGGGTACCAGATCCTGCCGGTGATGCTTGGTGTGGTACCGGTAAGAAATGTTGTTATCCAAGTGGTGTAAAAACATATCAGTATAGAATCTGCGATACAGCAAATAAATTCTGTAAGAATGCAAGTAAGGCTTATGCAGATTTGGCAACTTGTACAACCGGTGAAGGCGTGACTTGTTATACAAGCGATGCATATTGTACACCGGCTTGTAAATAAGACATCTTTCAATTGATAGTTTGAAAATCCTCGGGGACGCCTGGGGTAAAAGCAGAGGGGGGGGACGCTTCCCCTCTGTTTTTTTGTGGAAAAGAATTCAACCTCAAATCTTAGATGTAAAATGTCAAATTTACAATTTAAATCTTAAATTTAGATATAAAGAGCTAAGATTATATTTTGTTTCTACCTTTTAAAGTAAGGACACTTGAACCAAGCATATTGCTGATTTCGTGCAGTTCTTTGAGCAAGTTCTTACATTCTAAACAATAAGCTGGATAAGAATCACGAATTAAGCAGAGCCAGTATTTTGATTCATTTGCAGACTTTAACGCAATCTCATAATACCTAATAAAATCTTTCCGTGAATGTGATGCTTTTGCTTCAATCATATTTGCACCAATTGATGTAGCAGATCTTAATAATTGATCTCTAATTGACCAGAAAGATCGATTATTCGGTAATGTATTTATAAATTTAATGATCATAAGAGTAAACAAATATACTCTTGTATTAGTATTTTTTGATTTACTATTTGAGATATCTATTTGAGATTTGAGATTTGTCATTTGAGATAACTATAAAACTGAAGCTTAATCTTCGCAATGGACTATATGCTACAAAAAGTGTGAATTGTTTTAACTGGATAAGCTAATGAGGGTTAACTCTGTATTATATTGACGATAGAAGCAAGATTTTTAGGGTGGCAGACCAAGACTTCATAGGCTTGTTGTGGGTCATTAAACGCAAGATGTACGGGTACTCCTTTCCAGTTAGTCATGACTCCTCCGGCTTCACTTACTATCAAGATCGCTGCTGCAATATCCCAGAGATATGCATGTGCGTTAAGGACAATATTTATGTTATTGATTTTGTCTGAAAAATGCATACAATCAAGTGCACATGAGCCAAGGATACGTAACCCTCGGGTTGCGGAGTGAAGTTTGGTTACTTTCGGTAGCCAATACCGTCTTGTTGATTCGCGTGAACTCATATAAGAAAGAAGAATGCTGTCTTTGACAAGGGTATATGCAATCTTCATCGGTACTGTTTTTCCTCCAATGACTTTATGAGCTCCCTTGTCTTTTTCCGCAATATACATCGTGTCTATAGTCGGATGATAGATTATCCCGGCAGTAAGAACCCCTTTATATACATATCCGATTGAGATGCAGAAATAGTCGTGACCTGATGCAAAATTATTAGTGCCGTCAAGCGGGTCTATGATGAACTGATGTATTCCTTTTTTGATAAGATTTTCCTCTCCAATAAATCCGATATCATGTTCTGATACTCCGTTTTTTACCATGAGTTTGATAATCAGCTCTTTAATAATTTTTTGTGATGCAAGGTCTGCTTCGGTCACTAAATTTTGATGAGAAGATTTTTTTTCTTTTGGGATGAGATTTTTGCGGAAATAGGATAGGAGAGTTTTACCGGCATTATCTGCAGTTTCCTGTAGTATCTTTGATATTGTCATATACTAATATTAAATCTCAAATCTCAAATGTCAAATCTTAAATCTGCATAGTAAATATAAAATCTATTCAAAGATTTGAATTCTAAGATGTCTATTTGAAATTTGCGATTTGAATTTTGAGATATTTTAAACCCCCCGTTTTATTTTCAAATATTGTTCGTACAGGTAGCTTATCCCATACTTTAAAGGATTAACAATATAGTCCTGTGTCGGTACGTAATCCACTTGATATCCGCCGAATCCTTGTTTAAAAAGAGTTAGCCCTCCCCAGCTTTTGGGAGTTCTTCCCGCCTGCAGTGTACCCCAGAAGTTGTAATGGGTACAGCCTCTTTTTTTTGCTTCTTTTATTGCCTCCCACTGCATGAGGTATGCAACAGGGACTTTACTGTGAAGGGATGCGCCTTGGTGATAAAAAGCAGTTGAATCGGTACAGACAATCAGCGCTCCGGCTTCGTATCTGTCTCCGATTTTTCCAAGCAAAAAAAAAGCGTTTTTATGACGGTTGAATTCTTCATATTCATGCCGGATGAAACTATCTGAAAACGGAGTAAATCCTTCCCTTTGCGCAGTCTGCTTATAAATACTCCAAAACGTTTGTAATATTAGAATTTGTGTATTGTTTGGTAGTTGTAATTTGTTAATTGGAAATTTCTCAATTATGACATTTTCCTTTTCCGCCTTTCGTATGGAGTAGCGTGTGGTTTTACGCATTTCCTTAAGAAGCTGTTCTTCGGACTTTGTAATATCAAGCGTCCAAACCCGTTCTGCGTGCATGTAGATAGGTGATGTTTTAAACCCTAGCTCTGCAAATATATTTCTTTGTTCCGGTGCATCTTCAAGAATTGGTGCAATCCGTATAAAATCAAACCCTTCAACTTTCGCAATTGTATTCAAATACTTTAGCAATTCATGTATTATAGTTTTGAGCTTTGAACTTTGAGTTTTGAGATTTATTATTGGTCCCTGCGGTACAAACAGCATATTACCACGCCGTGCTTTTATTTTTATTACCTGCGCGATACCTTCACAGTTTTTATCATCATATATTCCTAACCTCAAGATTTCATATCCCGATTTGTTTTGCACTTCTCCCCACTCCCATGATTGTAAAAAAGAAGGCGATCCAAACACATTAAACAAATGAGTCCATGTATTATATTCACTGATAGTTACAATAGTCATATCTGTTATAAAACAGTAATTCCGGGCGGTAATAGATTGCAGATTGTTAACGCTTGTTTTTTTGTAACGAGGGTTGGAAGATTAATAATACCGCTACATACTGATTCTGCTGTCGGACAAGATCCCTTTGCATATCCAACTTTCTCAAGATTAAGTCCGACAGGTGCCACAGGTTGAGAATACCAGGATCCTAAAAACACATTTTGCTTTGAGACGTCGTTTAATGTAATATGTTTATTTTTAATTAATAATGGATATCGAGTAAGAAAACCAGAATAATTTTTATTAAAAAAAGAATTATAGAAAGAAACTATTTTCTTTCGTTGCTCTCCTCTCTTTGTGTATGTATGAAGCTGACAAATGAGTAGTTTTGCAAGTAAATTAGGATACTTTTTATCCAGGTATGTGTCATACGATCCCCTTCTTTCTTTTTCTGAGATCTCGGCAGGGATGAGCCTTAAACTACGGGTAATAAAATGCAGTAGCTTACCGATAAATAATAAATTATAGGTTTTTCTAATCAGATAAGAAATAGGTTTATAGAGTGCGAATCTGATCAGGACTGAATATTCGGGAAAAGACAGATTGGCCTCAATTTTATTCAGCTTATCTATCCATGTTGTATTTGAAGTTATGACACTTCCTCCAAACACCGAAGATAACGCTTTGGATCGTCCAAAGGATACTAATAGGGCTTGGTTAGCAGATAACTTAATATTTTGCCAAAACGAAGGATTAAAACCGTGTGCAAGGTCTTCAATGACTACTATTTTTTTGTCTCTAGCAATTTGCAGAACCCTGTCTCTCCATTTCGGGACAATTCCATACGTATGCTGCAATATGATAGCTTTTGTCTTTGAAGTGATCTTTTTTTCTAAATCAGTAATATCGAGCGAATATGTCTCCTGTTCAATATCAATATAAACAGGTTTTAATTTATGATATATGATTGGGAGCGTCACAGCTTCACAAGTAAAACCTGCTACTGCGACCTCATCTTGATGGGACACAGATAAAGTCGATAATAAAAAAGATAATGCCGATCTTCCTGATAAAAAAAGGACTGGATGAGTTCCAGGAAACATATTGGTAAGCTTTTTTTTAACTTTTTTAAGAGCGTTTCCCCTATACCAATCAAAGGGCCAAAGTACTGTTATAAGGCTTGTGAGAGCGTCAGATAAATATTCATTTGGTGCAAAATCAGCTGAAATCATATCAAGTGCCTGTAAATAATATGTTAAGAGTCAAAGGTTGAAACCGTCCTTCAATCAGGATAACAGTTTTATTATCTGCATGTACTTGTAAATATGTTATCAGATGTCGTTCTGTATGAAAATGACGGACGTTTTTTGAATTGCTTTGTTTAAAAGTTACGTCAGTGGTCAGTAATTCAATGTTATTTTTCTCAAGTTCGTGAACAATCTGTTCATATGATCTGCTTTTTTCATATCCCAACTCAATTATTCCTCGTGAGATGATTATTTTATTTTGTACTCCCCTAACACCAGAGATGTCTTTTATATGCTGTAAAAATCCCTGTACATTGCTACTGTATGAATGATCGATAATAGATGAGCCATGTAGCCCTCTTACGGGCTGCGGTTTCATTCTTTTTATTATCTCCTTTGTAACTTTGTGTATATTTTGAGGTGGTACTTTCAGAACCTGAGCAAGTTTTACTGCAAGGCTTAGATTGGTTTGATTTCCATTCTCGCTCGGTGAGATAAACAATAGTTTTGCCTTGATGCGAGGGTTAGAAGTAAAAAGAGGTGGTTTCTCAGTTGCAATAATCCCCGTTCCTTTTTTGGGAAGTGCTTCAAGCAATTCACTTTTTGCTTTTAGGATATGTTCCCTTGATCCAAAAAGCACAAGATGCTGGTTACCGATGCCTGTTATGATCCCATATTGTGGTTGAATAAATTTGCAGATTGAATCAATTTCCCCTCTTTTATATGCTCCCATCTCAGCTATAAAGTATTCGGTATTGCTTTTAAGGTTTTTAATGATTGATAGTGCGACTCCCAGAACCGTATTCATATTCTCATCAGTTTTTGCAGTTTTATAGGTTGTCGACAATATGGTATATAGGAATTCCTTGGTTGATGTTTTTCCATACGAGCCGGTTATACCTATTACTGTTACGCGTGAATGGTTGAGCAATTGTTTTGCTTTTTCGATAAGAATGATCCGTTTTATTCCCGAGAAAATACCGGTTATGAACACTCCACTATAAACGAATATAAGCGCGATTGTCGGAGTCAATACTATTGATAGCGTGATGAGAAATAGATCATTTACGATTATCCCCATCAAACCAATAAACAGTACGGTTGAAATGCATGAGATAAGGATATTCCGTATCGTTACTGCAGGCAGTTTTTTTCCTGTTAAAAATACATATACAATACTTTCATCCTGGATTGATCCGATAAACCTGTCTGTTCTGTATTCTTTTATCTGAAAACGGTAAATCAGGTCACCTGAACGGATAACGAAAAAAAGAGTAAATATCGCAAATAAAAGTAAAGATATCATAACTGATTTTTTAACTGTCGGAATATAAGATGGGGGGAAAGGATCGGTAATGAGTGACCCTGTCTTTTGTAAACAAACAGATGAGAATGTTCTATCCGGGTATGCAGTTCATGAGCCAGTGATATGGGGGTTTGCGTATCTTCTTCTCCCCAGTAGATATAGGTTTTATTTTTAATTTGTGAAATGAGTGGAGTGAGGTCGGTTTGGATTATTTTTCTGAAATTGGATTCAAGGAGAGGGTATTTCATTGAGTCTGAGTGTGGAAAAAATATCCTGTACATGATACGTTTGAGTTGAGTGCGGATGCTGATAGGTAATGGAATAAAGTTTGCATTTCTGAGTAATGATGTTTTCTGTGGACTTCTTTTATAGGAGCTTGCACATAAGAACAACTTATCTATATGGTTATTTTTTTGAGCTGCCAGATATATTCCGAGACTTCCTCCGAACGAATGACCAAAATAATGGAATTTATTAAAACCCGTTTTGTCCATAAACTGCATAATAAGCTTTGCATACTCGGCTACTCCCCAGTTCGGATTCGGCAAACTACTTTTTCCGAAACCGGGTAAATCAATACCGATTACCGTGTGGTTTTTTGAAATAAGCTTTGCAAGAGGAAGAAGACTTGCAGTTGATCCGCCCCAACCGTGGACGAATAGGATGGGTTTTCCGTTTCCTATCCTGAAATAATGAATTCGTTTTGACTTTATTATCTCATCATAAAACATGATTATATTATATCAGGTATGAAATACCGATTATATTGTTTTTACGCTCTGTAGATATGGTTGGGATTACGGCTTGAGCAGGGGTATGAACTCTTCAATTGTCCGAAACTCAAGTTTTTTTCCGTTTAAAAAATAAGTGGGTGTTCCGTTTATTCCCAGAGACTCCCCTTCTGCAAGATCCATATTTACTTTATTTTGGACCGTCTGACTATTCATATCAGTCATAAAACGTTCTACGTCAAGTCCGATTTCTTTTGCCAGTTCTTTCATATAAGCCTCAATATTTTTTTTGTTTTGTAGAGACGACTGGTTTTTGAAAATAATATCCTGCATAGCAAAATATTTATTTTGGTAAGATGCAGCTTCTGCTGCATAAGCAAGGGTAAATGCATGCGGATGAATTTGATAAAGGGGAAAGTGCCGTGATACGAGGGTTGTTGTACGGGGAATGGTTGCATATGGGCTGTTTGTTGCCTCAAAAGAAGAAAGAAGCTCATGGAAACTTTTACATGCGGGACATTCAAGATCTGTGTACTCGACAAGAATTCGTTTTTTATCCTGAGACCATTTCACATGGTCGGATTTAGAAATAGTAGTAGTTTTACTTGTATCAACGGGCTTACTGGTAAATAGGTAGACTACATATAAAAATGTAAAAATACAAAGTAGTGATAATACGATAATTATTCCCTGTTTATAATTCATATTAGATTGTTATGACAAGCTAAATTGTAACTAT
>CAZYXQ010000018.1:2155-14308 GCA_964651235.1 uncultured Gammaproteobacteria bacterium | reverse complement strand
AATTAAATTTTATATATTTAACTAATATGAGTATTTCTGTCCTTATCCAAGTCCATAATGAAGAACGACATTTACCCGATTGCATTAAATCAGCAAAACTCCTCACGGATTCAATTGTTATTACAGACATGGAAAGTACGGACAAATCCGTATCAATCGCAGAAAAACATGGTGCAGACATTCATCATTTCAGTCCACATACGCATTATGTTGAACCGGCTCGTGCATTCGGTATACAAAACGTAAAAACGGACTGGGTCATGATATTGGATGCTGATGAACGTATGACAAAAGAACTGGCACATGAAATAACAAAAGCCATATCCTCAACTGAATGTACCCATTATAAAATCCCCCGAAAAAATATGTTCGGAGGGAAGAAATGGCTTACATACGGAGGGTGGTGGCCGGATGAACAAATACGGCTTATCCATATACCCTCATTCAAATCATGGCCAACCAATATTCACTCAACACCTCATATCAATGGAACGCTTGGTTATCTAAAACAACCCTTTCTTCACCATTTTCACGGAGACTTGTCGCAAATGGTTGAAAAAACAGTTCTATTTGAAGATATCGAATCCAAACTCCTTTTTGCCGCAAAGAAACAATCCGGAATACCAATCTTTTTCCGTAAGTTTTTCGGTGAACTGTATCGACGGCTTATTGCAAAACAAGGGTTCAAAGACGGTGAAATTGGTATAATTGAGTCTATATATCAAGCTTTCTCAAAGACTATCACCTATTTATTTCTCTATGAAAAAAATAAAAAAAGCAGCACTCTATGATCCCTATCTGGATATATTGGGAGGCGGTGAAAAACATATCTTATCGATATTAAAGGTTCTTGAAGATGAGGGGTATGAGGTAGCTGTGTTTTGGGATAATGATTTAAGAGGTGAAATTAAAGAACGATTTAATCTTCAATTTAAAACCCTCCATTTTCAGTCAAACATATTTGATCAATCATCCCCCATTAAAAAAATAAAGAAATTGTGTAATTTCGATATTCTGTTATACGTTACAGACGGAAGCTACTTTTTCTCATCAGCAAAAAAAACGATCGTATTCTCTATGGTTCCGGATAAAAAACTATATCACATGAACTTAGTAAATAAATTAAAGACGATTAACTCTACCTTTATCTCCAATTCACACTATACCCAAACCTGGCTTCAAAAATGGGGAATACAATCAAGAGCTATTTATCCATTTGTAAATGATGTGTTTTTTGAAAAAAAAATCACACATTCTAAAGAGCCAATTATTCTATCAGTGGGTCGGTTTTTCGGTCATCTACATTCGAAGCAACATACTGAGATAATTAACGCTTTTAATCTTTTTTCTGCAATACATCCTGAGTTTAAACTTGTTTTAATTGGCGGATTAAAAGAGGAAGACAAAGCCTATTTTCAATCCCTTAAACAAAAAATAGTTCAGGAAAAAAATAATAATATTATCTTCATTCCAAATGCCTCATTTACCACGCTACTTGAATACTATCGAAGATCAACTGTTTTGTGGCACTTTGCCGGTTTTAATGTTAATGAAAAACTACACCCCGAACAAGTCGAACACCTTGGTATGACACCGGTTGAAGCAATGGCCTGCAAGACCATTCCGTTTGCGGTAAATAAAGGGGGACCAAAAGAAATAATACAAGATGGAAAAAACGGATTCTTATTTGAGACAGTCACAGAACTAATAGAAAAAACCCGTATGCTTATTTCAAATAAAAACCTTATCAATAAGATGCAATTATGTGCGATTTCATACGCAAAAACCAATTTCAGCTATGAAATATTCGGAAAAAAAGTAAAGGAGATATTATTATGATTTCAGTAATAATCCCAGTATATAAAAATAGAGACTCATTTTTATCCAATTTACGCCATAATACCCCATATCTAAAAGATACTGAGATCATCATTGTCAATGATGATCCCTCTGAATCATTAAAAAATGATCTCAGACAATTTAAAGATATTACTCTTATTGAAAACAGTTCTAATCTAGGGTTTGGTTCTGCTATCCATGTCGGAGTCAAAAAAGCGAAACATAAACTAGTTATGTTATTAAATAGCGATGTACTTCTTCTTGATACATCCTATACTAAGGCGATTTCTCCGATAGAAAAAGACCCGTCTGTCTTTGCTATCAGTTTTGCCCAACGGGAAAAAAACGGAACAATTGTGGGTAAAAACAGTATTTATTGGAAGAATGGCTTTTTTCATCATAAAAAAGCAGATAACACGGTATCAGGAATAAATGGCTGGGCTGAAGGAGGCGCATGTATTTTCAGTAAAAAACGATACGATGAAATTGGAGGTTTTGACCCACTCTATACCCCTTTTTACTGGGAAGATGTTGATCTTTCCTATCGCGCATGGAAACGGGGTTATAAGATTTTGTTTGAAAAAAATATACTTGTGGAGCACCACCATGAATCAACCATAAAAACGTATTTCTCAGGCAAAAAAATCCAAACCATTGCATACCGCAACCAACTGATCTTTATCTGGAAAAATATGAATGATTTTAATATGCTGTTTTCCCATATCCTTCATCTTCTCATATATATTCCAATCTATTTATTTAAAAATCAAGTATTTATAAGTGGTTTATTTCAGGCATTGTTGCAATTACCTAATATCATGAACAAAAGAAAACAGTACCCGCTTAATGATAAACAAATATTAAATCAATTCTTATGAAAAAAAACATAATTTTCATACTCATTGGTATTGGGCTTATCTCGGTTTTTTTTACCCTCATCCAGAAAACACCCTCTCCTCCCTGTTTTAATGCGGATGAGGCGGCATTCGGATACAATGCATATTCGCTTCTTAAAACCGGTAGGGACGAATACGGAACACTTTTTCCCGTAAGACTTAAATCATTTGGCGATTATAAAATGCCTCTGTATTCATACTTATCAGTTCCTTTTATTGCTCTATTCGGACTGACAGAGTTCGGTGCACGCGCACTTAACGTTTTCCTGTCTTTTTTATTACCGATAGTAGTATATCTCCTGACGCAGGAGTTCTTTCACAAGAAAAAAATCTCAATTCTTGCCGCTTTCCTTACAAGCATTTCTCTTGGGTTACATATCGTTGCGCGTCACGCCCACGAAGCGTATTTAGCCGCATTTTTAACTACTTTAACTTCATATTTTTTGATCCGTTCGTTTTCAAAAACCACAAAACTGGGGCTTACGGGTCTTGGTATAAGTGGACTGCTGCTGCTTTTCAGTTACCACCCGGGAAGGTTGTTTATTTTATTTTTTCTTTTCTATTCATTAGCACACTCACTCCTTTCAAAGAAAAAAAATTGGATAATTCCGATTATCCTCGTGTCGATTCTGGGAGTATTTACAATAAGTGACATTCTCTATACCCCAACCCGTCTTAATAATCTGCTTTTTTTTAACAGTGAGGGTCTCCGACTCAAAGTCCAGGAACTAAAAACCGAGGGAGGTATTCGATATCTATACCACCCACTTCTTATCGGATTAAAAGAAGTTGTGATTGACCATCTGTCTTACTTTTCACCTCAGTTTCTTGTCCAAAATGGAGATAATAATACCAGGTTTGGATATGAGGGATTATCCATAATGACTCCTGTTGAATATTTGTTTCTGTTTATCGGTATTTATTATTTGTTTAAAAACAGGGAAAAATGGAGAATCTTTTTATTCTTACTATTACTATTCTCCCCGCTTTCTGCATCACTTTCGTGGTCTAAAGGATCTCTTACCAGAACGCTTTTTATTCTTATACCAATCAGTTTGCTTTCATCCTATGGTTTATTGAACTGTATTGAATCATGTGCTCCAAAATTTAAAAAATTAATTATCGTGCTTATTGTCCTGTCAGGAGGAGCTTTTCTTTTGATAAGTTGGGACTTCTATTTATTTCATTATCCAAAACGTCTCATTACTATACATGCATGGCAATGTGGTTATAAGGAAATAAACATGTTCATTAAAGACAACTATGATCGAACGGATACATTTTATATTACCCGTGATATTGGTATGCCGTATATATTTACCCTTTTTTACCAACAAGTGGAACCATCTATCTATCAAAAAAAGGCGTTACTTACAAAGCCCGATGAATATGGATTCGGACAAATTCCTTCATTTGATAAATACATATTCGAATTCATTCCTCCTGACAAATTAAACCCTCATACAATACTAATCGGATCTGTTGATGATTTTAAAAATCATCCTGAAATTAATAAAAATAGTCTTCAGAATATCTCAGTACAAGGAGAACCGATGTTTCAGATTTATTCAGTTCAATAGATCAACCCAAGAATAACTGTAAACCCATTAGGTAGCATGCATGTATCAAGATGGGGAAAATAATACTTTTTCGTTGAATATATATCACCGAAGTGGTTACACTCAATGCAAAATCGCTTACTATTAAAATGGGGATTATCTCGCCAGTAATGGAAGGGTTTGTAAAAAGAACAGGGATATGAAGAATAAAGAAGAGAATGCTGGTAAGGAGGACTGAACTGAGTTTATTATGCGATAAAGCGAGAAAACGACTAAGTAAAAAACCACGCGAAACAATTTCCTCAGAGAATGCAGTTCCCAAAGATATTATCAATATTGAAAACAGATTTGCAGAAAGAGGAGCAACGGCAAATTGACCACCTTTTATCAGTAATCCTAATAATCCAAATCCCCCAATAAATACAAATGCCACACATCCATACACAATATCTTCAATCGCCAATTTTTTATTGAAACCAACTGATTTAAAAAATGAGATAGTTTCATTATGTTTTACATACCAATAGATCGGCATGAGGAAAAAAATGGGCTTAGCTACAAACTCATCAAACCAAACTGGAAGATCTGTCTTAAAATATCCTCTGTACAAACTCCATAAAACCAGAATAATTGCCCATACATTTAATACTTTTTGAGTAGGTGATATTTTTTCCTTCATTAAATTAACTTTACTTGATTTATTAAGGCAAATCAAGCTCTTACACACCTCTAAAAAGGAAGCTGAGCGTTATCCGAAGAGCCCGCACAATCTTATGAAGTATTCTAAGCGATGGATTTACTTTTCCCTTTTCAATACGTGCAAGGTAGGTTCTGTCCATATTCGCGGCATCTGAAAGTTGCTCCTGCGACATACCTTTACGTTTACGCATACATACAATTTGCCATCCTAACCTTCTGTAGAAGAAGTCTCCCTTCATAAAAAAAACAATACAGGAGAAAACTATCTCTTGTCTATTGCTTATAAGCTACAATAATCATTGTATAGGTTATTATGAAGCAAAAAAAAGAATAATAGTACTATTACCTAATTTGTATTTTCATTCAAGAAAGTCTTTGAGCTTCCTGGCTCTTGTCGGATGTTTTAGTTTACGGATTGCCTTTGCCTCAATCTGCCGAATGCGCTCTCTGGTTACTTTAAATTCCTTTCCAACCTCTTCAAGTGTCTTTGGTTTCCCGTCATCAAGACCAAATCTCATAATGAGTACTTTTTTTTCTCTTGCGGATAATGTTTCCAGGACCTTATTAAGAGCTTCTTTGAGTAACTCTCGTGAAACTTTATCATACAAAGTAGGCTGAGACTGGTCACTGACAAACTGCTCAAGGGTAGCTTCTTTATCATCACCAACCGGAGTTGATAACGATTTTGGCTGCTGAGATATTTTCATTAAATTCTCAATATCTTCGGGTGTAACCTGCATCTCTTTAGCAGTCTCTTTTACCAGGGGTTCTCTTCCTAATTTTTGCGTGAGTTTTCTCTGTGTTTTATAAAATCGGTTTATTTGATCAACCATATGAACCGGAATACGTATTGTTCTTGACTGGTCTGCAATAGCCCGGGTGATTGCTTGTCTTATCCACCAAGTAGCATAAGTTGAAAACTTATACCCTCTTCTCCAATTATATTTCTCCACTCCACGAATTAACCCTTTGTTTCCTTCTTGAATCAAATCCAAAAATGACAATCGTCTTCCTAAATATTTCTTTGCAATTGAAACAACAAGTCTTAAATTGGCTTTAATTAGTTTCTCCTTCGCATCATCACTTCCCTTTTCGTATGCTTTAGCAAGTTTGATTTCATCTTCAAATACTAAGAGTGGAGTTTTCCCAATTTCTTTTAAATATTTTTTTATAGGATCAAGCGACTCACCATGTTTGACTCCAATAAGTTGTTCCAGCTCACGTTCCACTTCTTCTGTCGATTTATGCACCTCTTCTTCTTCACGGGTAGATATCGTTTCATAAATATCAACACCTTTTTTCAGTGCCAAATTAAAAAATTCGTCAATTTCTTCTATATGTTTTTCAGGTTCAGAACAAACGAGAAATATATCGTCCTGTACTACAAAACCGTCTTCCTCTCCCTGAATGAGTAGATCCTTGAAGGATTTTGGGAATTTCTGCTTTATCATATAGGTATTCTATATTGTGCTTGTCTTTTTTTCCAGTTCTTTTATCTCCTGATTTAATTGTGTAAGCTTTTTTTCAACTTCAGGACTTGATTCTGTCTCAAGAAGACTCTGCATGTTTCTTTTTAATGATCGTTCCCTAATTTCATAGGCCAACAACTCAATACTTCTTTCCGAAGTCTCTGATTCAGAAGAAGCATATAAATATAATTCGTCAAAGAGTGATTTTAACTCTGTCGGGAGACTATCTGCAAATGTGTTGATATGACCTGTTGAAAAGATATCTGATGTCTGAATGATGGAAAATAGTTTGCGATAAGCTGGATAAGAAAAATCTTCCTGTGATATAAAACGTACCACTTTCTGCAACAATGACTTGTTATGGTTATGCTGGAGTAATAGACTCAGTAAGTGTTTTTGTATAACCTCATCCCGATTTTGAAGATTTTTCGAGGGCTTAATAAATGTTGATGCGCTACTTCTCTTGCGGTATTTCTTTTTTACCAAAAGAGTTCTCACGCTTGCCTCACTTACTTCAAGAAGCTGAGCTAATTTTTTAATGTAATGTGATTCTATAATAGGATTTTGTATATAGGTGAAGAAAGGGGCAACACCCTCTCCGATATATTTTTTTGAAAAAGCGTCCTTTTCAGGATATTTTTTTTGATATAAAGACATGATAAAGTCATATATTGGTATTGGTTTTTGTATAATTTTTTTAAATTGAGCTGAATCTTTTCTAACTGCTTCATCCGGATCTTTTGCATAATCAAACGTAACTACCCTCACTTCAAAATCCAACTTTTCTGCTTCTTCAATAGCCCGCTTTATAGCTTCTTCTCCTGCTTCATCAGTATCAAGCGCAAGTGTTATTGTATTGGTAAATCGTTTAATAAGCATTAATTGTTCATGAGTTACAGCAGATCCTTTAATTGCAGCCACATGCTCTATACCGTGTTGATAGGGAGATATCATATCAAACTCCCCTTCGACGAGGATAATATGTTTTTCTTTTTTTACTGCTTCTTTCGCAAAATGAAAACCATATAATGACTCACGTTTATGATATATGAGTGTTTCAGGTGTGTTGATGTATTTAGCGGTCTTATCTTTCCCGTCAAGAATTCTCCCTGAAAAACCGATAATATTTCCCTTTACGTCTTTTATAGGAAACATGAGTCTTCCCCTGAATCTATCATATAGTTTTCCGTGTTCACTTTTTAATACTAAACCCGCATCGAGTAATTCTTTAGACGAAAAATGTTTGCTTACTAAATAACGATAAAGAGAATCCCATGAAGAAGGTGCATATCCTAACTCAAATTTCTTAGCCATTTCTTCTCTGATACCACGTTTTATAATGTACTCTTTTGCATATTGTCCATATTTATTCTTGTGAAACATATATGAATAAAATTGTGCCGCATATGTGTTTGCCAAAAGAAGTCTTTCCTTTATTTTTGATTTGGGATCATCTAATTTAAGACCTTCAACTGAAATACCCAGTTTTCCCGCAAGTTCTTTTACTGCTTCAAGATATGAAATATTCTCCCATTTCATATAAAATGAAATCGCATCCCCTCCTTCCCCGCAACTTCCAAAACAGTGCCAAATTTGTCGCTCTGGGGAAACTACAAATGAAGGAGTTTTTTCCTGATGAAAAGGACAGTTACCCTTAAAATTTCTACCGGCTTTTTTTAAATTTACGTAAGATCCGATAAATTCAATAATATCGATTTTCTTTTTTATTTCATCTTTTATATTGTCCATCGGCTTAATTGTATATCAAGAAGAACTTATTTTGTATACAATAGAGATGTTCAGTATTTTGTTTTTTAGTTTGTCTTTATGCTGTAGTATTATAAAAAGCCCTTGTAATTTTCCCTTTATACTTCTATCATTAAAAAAGACATGCTATATCTTTCCATAGAAAAAAACAACATAAAACTCCTTGCGGTAAGGAAGTCTATTTTTGGACAATATTCAGTTGGGTTATATGAAAAAAAATTTCAAGTTGATCTTATAAAGGCAGGTAACGTATCCAATATCGATGTGCTCGCATCAGCTATAAAAGAAGTTCTTCAAAATACACCCCAAGCAATAAAAGATAAACAAACTGTTTTAATATTACCTCAAGAAGCGTTTCGTTTTATCCGCGTAGGAGTGCCAAATAATATTACTTCATCTGCTATAAATTCATTTATTACGGATAAAATCAGAATGACATATTCTCAAAATACTGCAAATTTACATTATGATTATTTTACTGTTGAGAACGGAGTTCAAAAGTATTTAAATCTGTTCCTTATCGAAAGCGACCACCTTACTGCATATCGAGAAGTACTTCGACTTCTTGATCTAGAGCTTCATATAGTATTACCTGAAGCTTTATCATTCTTTAAGTTGTTTGAAAAAACCTTACGCAAAGGGAAGATTGAACATATTGTATATGGTAGATATGAAAAGGAGCTTATCTCAACATATACATATGATTCATTCGGATTAATAGAAGAAAATAAATCTGAATCAAAACTGTCTTCATCTAAAACACCTGAAGCAATACTTAAACAAAAAGCAACTGAATCTGAAAAGAAAGGAAGAAAAATTAACAGATTAATACTTTCAGGTTCATTGTCTGATTCGGTTCGACAAGATACGTTTACTAAGGATGTGGGAATGTGGACTAATCCTCTTAAGCGGATTATTCCGCAATTTTATCAGGATTATCTCAATATATTAATCAGTACTCAAAACGTACAACCATTCCCCATTTTAGACTTTGACGTGTGTTTTGGTGCTTTTATTTTCTCCCTGGAAAATAAAACATTTTCCATGATAAAACAGGTGTATCAACCCGATATATTCACGGGCTCTCCCACGCATACTTCCCGTAGAAGCTTGCCAACATTTACTTTTCCCCGTTTTTTCGCTTCAAAAGAAATCCTTTTATTTATTGCCTCTTTTATCCTTTCGTTTTTGCTCTTTACCCTTACCACAAAAGCTGGTTTTAATATATCTCTTCCCAATATATTTCCAGAGAAAAAAATATCTCCTACACCTACACAAAAACCCCTTCCTACACCCACTCCAACACCTGCCTTTACCCGAGAAGAGCTGAAGATAAAAGTCTTAAATGGTTCAGGCACAAAAGGAAAGGCAACAGAAGTAAAAAATATACTTGATGAAAAAAATTATCAAGAAATTGTTACGGGAAATGCGGATAATTTCGATTACGAGACAACTGAGCTTCAGATTAAGAAATCAAAAAAAGATGCATTAAATTATCTTATAGACGATATCAGAGATTATGTAACAGATACCAAAATTAGCGATTTGAATGAAAACGAAACAGCAGATATTATCCTCATAATTGGAGCTGACTTTAAATAATCCAAATAATGCATTAGTACAAGCTTATTTACTGATTCATCATCTTATGTCTGATATAATATGGATACATGGAAGATAAAAAAACAGAACTTTCGCGTAAACTATCAAATATCCTTGAAAAATCAAATATTCCCCATAAAAAAACCCTATTAACAGAACTGGAAACATCTACCTACGACTCTTCGTTTTGGGCTGATGCCAAAAAAGCCGGCGAAACACTAAAAAAAATCACACTTCTTAAGAAAGAAATCGATGACCTTGAAATGATGCAGATACTCTTTGAAGAGGAGCAATATAAGGATGCAGAAAAACTGATACGAGAATATGAAATGATCCTGTTTTTATCCGGTCCGAATGATAAAAATGATACAGTGTTTTCAATCCATGCGGGTCAGGGTGGTACTGAAGCTATGGACTGGTCCAACATGCTTTTAAGAATGTATGAAAGGTATTTTGAACTGAAGAAATGGCATTTTGAAATAGTTGATAAAATTGCAGGAGAAGAAGCGGGAATAAAAAGCATTACACTCAATGTACACGGAATATTTTCTTACGGATATTTAAAAGCAGAGCGAGGAGTGCACAGGCTGGTAAGACAATCACCTTTTAATGCAGACAAATTAAGACAAACTTCATTCGCTTTGGTTGAGGTATTACCGATTGTAGAAGATAAGGAAATTGAATTAAAAGAAGAAGACCTTGAGTGGCAATTTTACCGTAGTGGAGGAAAAGGCGGACAAAATGTCAATAAAGTTTCAACAGCTGTAAGACTCACACACACACCGACACAGATTACTGTTTCTTGTCAAACTGAGAGATCACAAGGACAAAACAGAGAAAATGCCCTAAAAATATTACGTTCAAAACTCTGGGCGATTAAAGAAGAAGAAAAACAAAAAGCTATTGCTGGTTTCAAAACGGAAAAAATGGCATCTTGGGGTATGCAGATAAGATCTTATGTACTCCATCCTTATAAACTCATAAAGGATCTTCGCACTGGCGTGGAAGAAACAAATGTAAATAAGGTGTTGGATGGGGACCTTGATGAATTCATCGAAGGATACCTGAAAAAAAATGCCGGATAAAATACTTGTTTTTCCCTCCCCCTAATGATATTCTAAATATATGCAAAAACATACCCCTCAATTAATCCATCAAATTGAAAAAGAATCCATCGGTATTCCCATTAAACGTTTTCTAATACTTCTATTTGTGGTAATTGTTGCAGGCGGATTGGTTGGATTTACCATATCCAAGATGACTCCAAATAAAAAGACAGTTGAACAAGGAGCATCGGTTAAGAATGAAAATCAGGAAGGAATTGCGGATAAAAAAACATTCAAAGATAGTGCAGAAGGAGTATTAAAAGAGGGTGGTATCGATGGAGAAGGCAACTTTCATCTTGAACGCCCGGGAGGTATTTCGCAAAATGTATATCTTACTTCTACTACGGTAGATCTTTCCCAGTATATTGGTAAAAAAATTCGAGTTCACGGAGAAACGTTCAGCGGACAAAAAGCGGGATGGCTTATGGATGTGGGACTAGTTGAATCGCTCTAACATCATGATATTATTTGAAAACGTCAATAAAAAATTTCCTCTGGGAAATTCTGCACTTGAGGATGTGAGTTTTGAAATTCAAGATAATGAATTCGTTTTTTTAGTAGGTTCATCGGGTGCGGGAAAAACAACCATTTTGAAACTTATTCTTAATGATATGAAACCCACCTCAGGGAGTTTATTAGTAGATGATTTTGATTTGACTTCTAAATCATTCCGCGAAGTTGAAAAATTAAGAAGAACAATAGGATTTGTCTTTCAAGACTTCAAAATCCTTCCTGAAAAAAATATTTTTGAAAATATTGCAGTCGGCCTACTTATTTCCGGTACACCAAATAAAGTAGTTAAAAAAGAGGTAAAAAATGCACTTGAGTTGGTTGGACTTATCCATAAAGAACATGTGTTTCCGGTACAACTTTCTGCAGGTGAACTTCAAAGAGTTGCAATCGCCCGTGCAGTCTGTGGAAACAGAAAGATCATTCTTGCAGATGAACCCACCGGAAACCTGGATCCAAAAACTACCTGGGATATCATAAAAATATTTAAAAAACTTGAAGGTAAAAAAACAATTCTTATCGCTACACATAATACTGATGTGGTAAATAGTTTAAAAAAGCGAGTACTGGTATTAAAAAATGGAAGACTCATCAAGGATGTCAGAAAAGGAGGATACGAACTATGAAAGAAGTCTTTACGGCTATACGTCGGACCCCCTACCAATCATTTGCTACTTTTTTCAGCCTTTTTTTAACACTTTTTCTC
>CAZYXQ010000018.1:0-2145 GCA_964651235.1 uncultured Gammaproteobacteria bacterium | reverse complement strand
TTCAATTTTTATTATTCTTACGTTTTTATATGGAATGCTTGGATATGTCGAATCCCGACCACAAGTAACCGTTTATTTCCAGAATCAAACATCAGAAAGTGATATTATGAAAATAAAGGATCTACTTATCGACTCAGACAAAGTCATATCAGCAAAATATGTATCAAAAACAGAAGCTTATGCAATATATAAAAAGATGAATAAGGACAATCCTCTTCTTCTCGAGATGGTAAGCTCTGACATACTTCCCGCATCACTTGAAATATTTGCAAAAAAACCCACATATCTTCCCGAAATCGCAGACTTTCTTAATAAACAAAAAGGTATTGATGAAGTTAATTTCCAAAAAAATATTATTGATAAGTTGCTATCTCTTACTTCCATCGTCAGAAAAATATCTGTCATATTTTTCGCGTATTTCATCATCACAACCATCATTATCCTCATATCAATAACTCATTTTAAAGTTGCATTAAAGAAAGATGAAATTGAATTACTTCGGCTTATCGGAGCAAGTAAATTTTATATTAAAACACCATTTCTAAAAGAAGCGCTATTTTTCGGACTTATATCATCCATTGTCGTTTTTGCAATCTTTACCGTTTTATTCTTACTTCTTTCGCCCACTTTGCAGTCCTATCTTGCGGGAGTTACTAATCTATCCATTGATTTCGGATTCTATAACTTAATTATATGGCCGCTTACCTGGGAATTTACGTTTATGGCATTTTTCCTTATTTCACTCTTCGGAATAACTATTTCTCTTACAGCCACTTCACTTGCTACGCAAAAATACATCAAGTAATAAATTTAAGTATAATTACTGTATGAAGCTTTTTATGCAAAAACGTTTTTGCTTCTATATAACAAAAATACTGAACATATGTTTTATTGGTATCATTCTTGTGCTTCTTTCCAATCACCATATGTATGCCCAGGAATCATCTTCATCCTCTTCTTCATCAGGCAGTGTCAACACAGATCTTGAAAACAGAATAAAAGAATACGAAAGGAAACTAACTGATCTTAAACAACAAAAAAATACTCTTTCATCACAGATTCAAGAAATGGATACTCAAGTATATATTAAAACATTAACTATCCAAAAGACTGAACAAACTATTACCTAAACTCAACATGAAATTGAAACCCTTTCTTCCCGCATTGATGGTCTTGATTCTTCTCTTAATAATCTATCAAAACTTCTTATTCAACGAATCGTACGGGGATACAAACGAAAAACCCCCACCTTTTTTGATCTATTTCTCAATACTGAAAATGTAAGCGATCTCGTAAACGGACTCAAGTATCAAAGAACTACTCAAGATAATAATCAAAAATTACTCCTTCAAGTTCAGGAAGCAAAAACCAATTATGAAGAGCAAAAAGTAATTCGTGAGACTAAAAAGAAAGAGCTGGACAATTTAATTATTACATTGGAAGTTCAGAAAGCCGAACTTAAAAATCAACAACAGGCAAAACAAAACCTTCTAGCTGCAACAAAAAGTGATGAAGCTACTTATCAAAACCTGTTAGAAAGAGCAAGACAAGAACTCGCAGGATTCTCAAGCTTCGTACAATATGCCGGAGGTGGGGAACTTACCTCATTCGGGAATGGAAGTAATGGCTGGTATTTTACGCAGAGAGATCCTTCATGGGGAAATATACTACTTCCGGGATCCTCATCAAATCTTGCCCTAGCTGGATGTGCTGTCACATCTATCGCGATGACTTGTAAAAGCTTTGGACAAGATATTACTCCGCTTTCAATAGCAAGTAATCCAAGCAATTTTATAGGAGGTGATCTATGGAATTGGGCTTTTAGCTGTTCAGGAAAAGCCTCCAGTGGCTTTCAATATATGACAAAAGACAGTATAAAATCATATATAAAAAATAATAATGCTCGTGTTATTATAAGACTTAGTGCTGCAAGCGTATCAGGATTACATTTTATTGTTGGATGGAAATGGGATGATGATAAAGATGATCTTGTTATTCATGATCCATACTTTGGTCCTGACTTGATGTTTTCTTCCAGATATGGATGGGGTCAGGTTACCACTGCAATAGCAATTTATTAAATTATTACTGCCATCAACCTAATTTATGATTTTTGTAGCATATAGTCCATTGACAAAAAGTATG
>CAZYXQ010000017.1:0-15428 GCA_964651235.1 uncultured Gammaproteobacteria bacterium | reverse complement strand
CAGAGATAAAATATTGATAGTTGAATGAGGCGGTAAGAAGAATTTTTATGTAACGGTAATATACCTGTGGTAACAGAACAAGATGTGTTGAGCGGTTTGCACCAAATACGGGTTGCACATTAAAAAAGAAAAGAGGATCGCCTACTGTTTTCCACAAATAACAGCAGTATGCAAAAAGACCCAGAAGAGGAGAAAAAATAAATAAACGTTTTATTTTAAACCATTTACTTTTGATGGAGTTTAAATCTAAAAAATGGAAGAAAAAGGGAATGATAAGAAATATTCCCATAAGTCTTGTTGCAGAAGAAAGACCTGCAAGGACGGCTGCTAGCCAGTAATTTTTTTTCTTTAGACAATATAAAGATCCAATAAACAAAAAGAAAAACAATCCCTCCGTATAAACAGCACCAAAAAAAAATGAAGTAGGGAACGCAAGAAGTAGAATCAAAACCCAGTAAGTCTGTTTTGGTTTATTCGGGTATAAAATCGCCAGGTATTTATAAAAAAGCATTAACCCGCAGAGAAAAAAAACATTAGAGACAAGCAACGCGGAGGCAAGATCATTGTGGGGTCGTGCAAGACTTGGTGTTGGAAAAACAAACGAGACAAGCCGTGCAAGTAAAAAATAGAGAGGAAAATATGCCTGCGTGTACGTATTATACCCCTCGCGTACAAGGGTAATATATTGTGCTCCGTCAAAATTAGCAAATGAAGTAAGAAAGGCGGGGAGCGCATATTCTTGCAACATCTCTCCGTAGGGAAAAAAACCAAGATAAGGAATAAAGTGCGGTGTGATAAGGGCAATGATTACATCAAACAGACGCCACACAAAAAAAGAAAGAAATACGAATAACATATTGATATTGTATCAAAACGACCGTTATTCCCACTCCATGGTGGCAGGGGGTTTGGTGGTGATGTCATAAACCACTCGGGATACTTCCGGTACTTCATTTACAATCCGCGTTGATATTGCCTGAAGAAGACCATAAGGAAGATTCACCCAGTTTGCAGACATACGATCTTTCGAGGAAACAATCCGTAACGCAAATACATCACCAAAAAAACGACCATCTCCCTTCACTGCGGTGCTTTTTGCATTCGTTAGAACGGTCCAGCACTGAAACACCTTGTTATACCAACCCGATTTTTTCATTTCATCAACAAGAATGGAATCAGCAAGAGATTGTTTTTCCAATCGTTTTTTAGTTACTTCGCCCAAAATACGCACAGCGTGTCCCGGGCCGGGGAATGGTTGTTGATACACCACATCGTGCGGAAGACCAAGCAATGTTCCAATTTCCCTGACTTGGTCGGTGTAATAGTATCGGAGTGGTTCAAGTAGTTTAAATTTCATTTGTTTAGGAAGCCCGCCAACGTTATGATGGCTTTTTATGTGAGCTGCATTTTTTGTACCCTTGGAGTGAATAAAGTCAGCATATGTTGTACCTTGCATAAGAAAGGAAATGTGTTTGTGTTTTTTAATCTCTTTTTCAAATAGTTTTATATAAAGAGCCCCGATTGTTTTTCGTTTTCGTTCAGGATCAACAACTCCCTTAAGAGCGGTTATAAATTCTTTTTGTGCCTGAATAACCCGAATTTTTGTTCCTAAAACAGCAGGAAACAGATGGCGGATACGACTTAATGTGTCTTTACGCATAAGACCGCTTTCAACATATACTGGAATAAATTGATTACCGATAGCTCGTGCAACAAGCGCGCCAGCAACCGCACTGTCTGTCCCACCGGAGAACGCCCCAATGACATATTGATTTCCCACTTTTTCCCTAATTTGATTTATTAGATTTTGTACATTGATTTTTTTGGGAATAAGGGGGATTTTACAGATGCGGGTTGCAAAATTTTCAAAAAGCAAGTTTCCCCACTCTGAATGAGAAGATTCTGGATGAAACTGAACCCCATATATTTTTTTATCAATGTTGCAGGCTGCAGCAAAAGAAACGTTTTGAGTAGATGCAATTTGTTTAAACCCGTTTGGAGGAGTAATAACCGTATCGCCGTGTGATTCCCACACGGTAGATTGTGCGGGATACCCATAAAATAAATCCTTAAAATTACTAACGGATAGGTTTGCAGGGCCATATTCTTTTTTTCCCGGTTTAACAACACCACCTAATAAGTGAGCAATAAGTTGCCAACCATAACAGATACCTAATATGGGGATGTTTGAATTAAAAATCGATTTTGAAATGATAGGTGCCCCTTTTTCATAAACAGATGAGGGGCCGCCGGAAAGAATAATACCTTTTGGGGACATTTTTTGTATCGCAGAATGTGCTTTTTCAGGATTAACAATTTCTTTGCTAACCCCCAAATCCTCTAAGCGTCTTCCGATAAGATGGGTTGTTTGTGAACCAAAATCAATGACTAGTATCATAGATGTAATTATGTATAATTTTTACCTCCGTTTGTAACCAAAACATCGTGGGGATGGCTTTCGGTAAGGGATGCTTGGGTTATTTTTAAGAATCTACCTTTCGTTTGAAGCTCTTGAATGGTTTTTGTTCCCACATAATACATCCCCGATCTTATTCCGCCAAGTGCTTGTTGAACCACATCCTGTACCTCTCCGTGTATTGGTACAAGACCCTCTACTCCTTCTGCAACCAACACTTTTTCCTTATAACTTTTTCCGTGAAATTCACTTTCCGATTTTATTTTGGCACCCTTTTCCATTGCGCCTACTGAACCCATTCCACGATATGATTTGAATGAATAAAAAGCGCGATTTTTTGAAAGAATACTTTTAAACCGAGCGGGTACCTGAAGTTTTGACAGTGAGACCACTTGGCCGGGTGATTCGATACATGAAGCGAAAAAACTTCCCATCATGATAGAAGAAGCTCCCGCAGCAAGAGCTTTCACCATGTCTCCTGAATATTTTATTCCCCCATCCGCAATGACCGGAATATTGTGTTTTTTTGCCACGGAAACCGTTTCAAGAAGTGCGGTTATCTGGGGTACTCCCATTCCCGAAATGATGCGGGTTGTACAAATTGCTCCGGGTCCCATTCCGACCCTGAGTCCATCAGCCCCTGCATTAATAAGCGCACGCGCACCCTCTTTGGTTGCGATATTTCCTGCAATTACTTCCGTCTGGGGTAGGTTTTTCTTTATCCATAAAACCAGGTCAATTATTCCTTTTGAATATCCATGTGCAGAATCAGCCACTATTACATCTGCACCAGCGGAAACCACAGCCCTCACTCTTTTTTCATATGTGGACCCACATCCAACAGCAGCTCCCACCAACAATCCGAGTTTTTTGACTTTTTGAATTTCTACTACCTGGTCTTTTATGGTAAGGTTGCGGTGAATTATTCCTAACCCGCCGAGCTTAGCAAGGGCTATGGCGAGCTTGTGTTCGGTGACTGTGTCCATGGGGGCAGAGACAAAAGGAATAGAAAGAGACACTTTTTTTGTTAATTTTGTAGAGAGAGAAATATCATCGCGTTTAAAATCACTGTAACCGGGAAGCAGGAGAACATCATCATAGGTAAGTCCATTCCCCGCAAAAACAGAGTTATATTCAGAGATAGAGGTTTTCATATGTTTGTTTGAATTTAATAAATGATGATTCAAATGCCCACTGGTTTGTTTGTTCTATTTGTTTATCGCTGAGAATGTGATTTGTGCGAATTATTTCAATCTCTTGCCTCAGGTTTGTCCGAAGCATTGAAGGATTATCTGTGTTGAAGCAAAACTTTACCTTATTGTTCCAGAGAGTTTTTACAATGTGGGCAAGGTGGGTTACGTTTTTTACAAAGCCAACCCGAAGATTTGATGTGGGACAAAGACATAGTGTAATATTTTTTTTCACGAGTTTTCTCATAAGGGACACTGATTCAACAGCCCGAATTCCATGATTGATGCGGTTGAGGGGAAGAGTGTCTAACACATGAGTCATTTCCTCAACCGTTCCATCTTCCCCTGTGTGAACAGTTGTTTTAAGACCATGTGCTCGCGCTTCCTCATAAAGAGCCCTATAATCCTTATACGCAAACCCTTTTTTATGAGGCCCTGCGATGTCAATTCCTACAATTCCGCGACCGGCGTATTTTATTGCTTTTTTTAGAATAATAGTGTTTTGAGAAAGAGGAAGACGCCTATCAAGCATGAGAATAATACCTGCCCTTACGCTTGGATATTCAACAAGAGCTTTTTCCATTCCCCTAATTGAGGCGAGAATGATTTGATCAAGATCCCGCTCGCCCCCACGGTTTCTAAACATGGGATTATACCCTGGTTCGGAAAGGATAATATTGTTTACCCGGTATGAACCGCTTATTGTTTCATAAAGCGACCTTTCCATCGCAATTGGGGAAGATTGAATAAGTTCAGTAAGAGAAAAGAGTTTGTGATAATCGTCCCAGGTAACGTGAGATTTATTGAGAGTAATAAGATTATGAAACTGCCAATAGTCTTTGCTGGGAAGCCTAATTCCTTGTTCATGTGCAATGCTCCATAAAATGTGAGGTTCTATGGATTGTCCTACATGAAAATGGAGTTCAGCAAGAGGAAGATTTTTTTCAGAAGTCTCCATATTCAATAATATCAGAGAAAGAAAAAAAATCAAGAGAGGACTTCAGTAATGAGTTTTTTCATTCTGTTACTTCCTTTTTCTGCCTCTTGTAATACTTCTTTATGATCGTGCTTTACAAATGCAAGGTTTGTCACGAAGGAAAGCCCCAATACATCTATGCCCAGAGAGCGGGCAACCAGTGTTTCGGGAACAGTACTCATACCACATACATCTGCTCCCAAAATCCGTAAAGCGCGTTTATCTGAAGGTGTTTCAAAATTGGGTCCGTGATAGTACACATACGAACCTGTTTGGTAAGGAAATCCATTATTTTTACAGATGGTTACAGCCTTATTTCTCATCGATGTATCAAACACACACGAAGTATCGATAAACTCCGGACCAATCAAAGGACTATCCAGTGACAGAAGAAGCGTAATTACATCATTTAATATGACAATATCACCTACTTTATAGCTGGGATTCAAACCACCACAGGCTGCAGTTACTATAAGATTTTGTATTCCCATTTTTGCAAAAACCCGGATCGGAAAAGTTGCCTCGTATCCGGAAAACCCCTCATACATATGAAAGCGGCCCGACATAAATGCGACTTTTTTCTTATTTAAAGTGCCGATAATAAGTTTCCCACTGTGTCCGGGTACGGTTGTTTTAATGCCGAAAAGTTCGTCATATTCCACTTCATATTGAATGTATACACCTTTTAACACCGCATCCCATCCAGAGCCAAGGATTACTAATGAACGAGGAAACACAGCACCATCACGTTTTAATATCTGTAGAGATTTTTTTATTGTATGCATTTATAAAGTTAATAGTAATGACGTAAGTATAATGTACCACACAAATCTCTATTAAATAACAAAAACTGATTTTGTATAATGAATTTCTACCAATGACAGAAAGGCTAAAGGAAAAACCTAAAAATCAAAACGGATTTAAAGACTTTTTAAGCGCACGTATTCCCGAGAATGTATTTAAAGATTTGGAAAGACGATACACAGATCAGGCAAGAAGAAGACAGTCGGAATTAGAAACACTCTCAGAACAGGAGAAAGGACACCTTCAGGCAACGGGAGAATATCCTATACAAACACCGTATGATGCGATACAAGGTTTTCCTGGATTTTTACCACCAGAAGTGGTGGGTAGAGCTCTTGCGACAAGGCATTGTGATATTGAGGTTTTGGTTCATCCTGCACGAATGAGGTCTCTTCAAGAAGAAGAGGGTCAGGGATATGATCCGATTAGAGAAAAACATATCCCCGTGTTAGATGCTGCCATAGAAAAAGGAGAAACCGTTTCATTTGGTGATTTTGGTTTTGGAATAAGAACGGCTGAAGAGATTGCAAATGAAAGAGGGATTAATCCTAAAGATGTAGAAGATAGTGCAAATGAACTTCTTGCAACAGGAACACATTCTTGGACAACAGACAGACGACCAACCATTCCCTATATGCTGTCTTCAACCCCGGATGTAGTAGGAGCACATACTCTTGCAACAATTGGCACGATTCAGGGAATGGGGTTTGTTCCGGTTGATAGTATTTGGAATGATTCTGATAATCAGGTAAGAATGTGGGTGAGGGCTATGGAGCTTTTACATGATGATTTAGCTCTTCAGGGAAATCCAGAAAGAGATTATATTTTAAGCAGAGCTCAATATCTTATCGGTGCGACTCTCAAAGCAAATCCACAAGACGTAAGAAAAAGAGCTCCTATTTTATTTAAGCAAGGAGTTAGGACGTTTCGTATTTATGACCCACGATCATTTCCCCGTATGATTGAGGCAACAAACGAACTCAGACAGTTATTTGGAGATGAGACAACCATAATTACAGGACAGACAATTGGAGTTGATCAAGCCCATGAAGCTGTGGATGCCGGAGCAAATGCAGTAATTGTGGGGGTGGGAGAGGGTGGGATATGTAAAACCCCAGCTGAGGCATCTTTGGCGGTAGACAATCTTTTAACAGGATATCAGGTAGTGAGGTCGGGTCTATTAGTTCCTGTTATTTATGATGCGGGTGTGGGACCAAAAACAGCAATTGCACTTGGTATAGGGGCTGGTGGAGTAATGAAGTCTCAAGCTATTGGAAAAGGTATTGAAAAGCCCCCATATATGTATTGGTGGGATCAACCAGACGGGTCATATGTAAGTTTGTATAGCGGAGAAGCAGCAGCACGAACAAAACATTTGGGAGGTAAATTTGATAGGCTGGGTAGACCAATTTTTGTAGAAGGGGCGGATGAAATTGTGTCCTTTAACCGTGATGTTCCTAGTACTGCGACAGCACTCTATTATCTTCTTCAAAGCCTTGCAACAGCTCTTGTATTTCAAAGAGGGACCATTAACGATATTCAGCACGACCCATCACCAGATATCCGAAGACCAAGTTCAAACGCCATATATGGGGGGACAGTTCATCACAGTTCAAGATAGTGCTCAATAAAAACTGATGGAATACGAAGTTTTTTTAGTTCGACTTTTAATGTATCTTGTGAAGAATGTTCTCTTTTCATTATTTTAGTAACCGCCTCAACAGTCTCCCGCATATCATAGGGAAAGATAATCCATTTTTTTGTTTTTTTCACATAAAAATTTGGCACAAAACACGTTTGAGGCTTTATAAAAAGTGAAGCGGTTTGAATTGTCTTCGCTTTCAGCTCTTGGAGGTATTCAATACCCCGAACAAATGTTTTACCGCTATCTGAGACGTCATCTACCAGTAGAATGTGTTTGTTATGAAGGCTTTCCCCCAGTTTAAATTTTATTTCAGGAATGGTATGTTGTTTGAGGTCTTTATAGCTTGAGATAGTAAACGTGGAGACAGGAAGGCGTAAAAAATCAGACAATATATGCGCAATTGTAATTCCTCCGCGTGCAATAGCAACAATAAGATCTGGTTTATTCCCCCCTTTTTTTATTTGCTGGGAAAGATTAAAAGATGAAAGATGAAGATCTTTCCAGGTAACAGATAAAAACTCCATTTTGGTATTATAACAAAAATCAGTCATTGATTTGATAAAATGAGTAGGGTTTATATACGGGACGTAGTTCAGATGGCTAGAACGTACGCATGGGGTGCGTAAGGTCGGCGGTTCAAGTCCGCCCGTCCCGACAAGTTTCAAACGAAGTATGTTTGTCGAGTTTGGTCGGTTTCGTGTCTGTGGAAGGACCTGATTTGACTAGGTCTCTTCACTAGTCGGAACCAACGTATTTGTATGATGAATAAAAAAGCATTGTTCATAATTGTCGGTCTAATACTATTTTGCTCAGGTTATTTTTTGGGAGTTGTGGGATTTCAAAAACAGTCCGATGATCCGGTGAGCGAGATACGGGAAAAAGGATATACCTATATTAGTCCACTACTAGATTATCAGGAAGCTCAAGAGACAAGCCAAAAACAAATTGTGGATTTAAAAGTAAAGATTATTGACTACATACTTGAGCAAAAAAACAAATCCGGGGTAGAACATGTCTCTGTATATTTTAGGGATTTAAACAATGGTCCGTGGTTTGGCATCGATGAAAAAGAAGGTTTTTCTCCTGCAAGTTTGCTCAAGGTGCCGATATTAATCGGACTACTTAAAATGACAGAGAAAAATCCATCTCTTTTGCAAAAAGAAATTGTGTTTAATCCGATCAATGACGGAGTAACCCAAGTTGTTTCTCCATCGCAAATTATGGTTGCGGGTCAGAAATATAACAACTGGAATCTTATTGAACGTATGATTTTATATTCCGATAATCAAGCAAAAAACATGCTTTTATATGAGTTTAAAAACGAAGATATGGAAGAAGTATATAAAGACTTAGGGATTTCTCCCCCAACACCTGAAAGACCGGAGGATTTTATGAATGTAAAAGAATATGCCTCTTTTTTTAGAATTCTTTATAATGCATCATATCTGAGTAAACAGATGTCAAATAAGGCGCTTGAGCTTTTGTCGAAAGTTGATTACCGAGATGGATTGTCGGGTGGAGTACCCTCTGGTACGACGGTTGCCCATAAATTCGGAGAAAGAGAATTTGGAAATCTTCTTCAGCTTCATGACTGCGGGATTGTGTATACACAAAGTAAACCCTACCTTCTTTGCATTATGACACGAGGGAGAGACTGGCGTAATTTATCCAAGACTATTCAGACAATTTCAAAAATGGTCTATCAGGCGGTTTCTCCGAACTAATCATGCGTAATACATTTTACCGGCTGTCAATATTATTTTTTGTGATTGTTATTTTTTGTTTTAAAGTGGGGGTAGTATATTCATATAATGAGTTCCCAAATAACAAAGTAGGCATTTCCCTGTTACAGCCAAGCCCTGAAGACATTAGGGCTGCATCGGATATGGTAAATGGTGAATCGGGAGGATATGGATATGTAACCTTGGTAATTCAGGAAAACGATCGGGATGTAAAAAAGTGGCAACAAATATTCGATGAACTACGCATACATAAACTAATTCCCATCATACGGTTGTCCACCATTCCCGAAGGAGAGAATTGGAAGCGGCCAAAAAAAGAAGACGTTGACGGTTGGATTCAGTTTCTTAACTCCCTTAATTGGGTGATTCGGGATAGATACATAATTCTGTTTAACGAACCCAATCACGCTACCGAATGGGGCGGTGAGGTTGATCCCAAAAGCTACGGAGAGATTGTTGTGCGTTTTGCAGAAGAATTACACAAAAAAAACTCAAATTATTTTGTAATGATGGCGGGTTTTGACGCATCTGCCCCTTCAAACCCTACCCAATATGAAGATGAGGAAACGTATATAAAAGAATTACTTTACAATCAAAAAGAACTGTTTAACAATATTGACGGATGGGCTTCTCACGCATATCCAAATCCTGGTTTTTCAGGCTCCCCAAACGACAGAGGAAGAAAAAGCATCAGGGGGTATGAATGGGAGCTTGAGTTGTTGCACACCTTGGGGATTACAAAAAAACTACCGGTATTTATTACCGAGACCGGCTGGACCGATTTACGACTTTCAAGGGAAACGATTGCATCTTATTATGAAACCGCCTTTAACAGTGTTTGGCTACCTGATGAACGAGTTGTTGCGATAACACCCTTTGTTTTCGATTATCAAGCCGAACCATTTTTGGGATTTTCATTTAAAAAAAAGGGAGAGAATAGTTTTTATCCTCAGTATGATTCAATAAAACAAATACCAAAAATCATCGGGAAACCCTTCATCATTGAAAAAGGCACAATTCTTCAAGAATTACCCTCAGAATTTGTTGCAGATTCAAACTATCGGTTTCATATCACCATAAAAAATACAGGTCAATCAATTTGGGACAGGGGACAGGGATATAAATTAGCTTTTGGCGGTGCAGACATACTTCCCTTTGAGTATTATTTTTCAGACATTGTGGATCTTGCTCCTTTTGAAGAAAGTACTGCATCCCTTTTTATCAAGACCCATAAGACCGAGGGTGAACACAATATCACAGTTGAACTTGTAAAAGACGACACGATTCTTGCTCAGACTCAGAATTGGAGTTTTTCGATTAAACCTCTTCCGCAAATGGTGTTCCACGCAACCATATTTCCAAAGCTTATGCAAAACAAAGACGGGTTTGAAATACAGATTTATGATCAAAGTGAATCTTTAATTTACAAAAAAGCCGGATTGCGTACAGAGGGTGGCGAAGGAGTCATAAACGAAGTCCCCAATATTGTACTTGGGCTACCTTACAGAATCGTAATATTAAAAAAATATTATCTTCCGCGACAAGAATTTATTGTTTTTTCCGGCGAGAAAAATACGGTATTGTTTGACAAGATGATTCCTCTTGACTTAAATTCAAACGGCGAATTCACTTTTAGTGATCTTCTTGAAATACTCAAAAAGCCTTCACTTATCGAGTTGTTTCTTCCATAGTCAAAACAACTATATATCAAATGCGTTTCGAAGATATGACACACGTTCATCTAATAAGTCGGTTTTTGCCAGAAAGCTTCCCGGACAAAGAACATCAGGAAGAAATGCACTATTTCTGATAAGGGGTATAGTGTAGTCGTTGATGGCGCCATCGATGTATATTTTTCCTTTATACCCAGCACTTCTTAACTGTTCAATCTTATTAAGCGAATCTTTAATAAACGGTTGACCCTGCGGTCCAGGATTAACGGTCATAAGTTGAATATGTGAGAATTTATTTAAGACATATGAGGCATTAACTGTTTTAATTTGTTCATTCGGGTTTATTACTAGACCAAAAGTAAGATGAGGATACCTGCGTTTAAGAAGATCAAGATCGGGGAGAAAAAAATAATGAACAAAAACAACACCGATATATGTGCATATATCTGATTGAGCCAATAGCTGAATGGATGACATAAATTCTTGTTCCATAAGATGCATATCGTAACGATACGAGGTTGGTATTTGTTTTTGGAGGGTTCGTATGTAAGTAACAAAATCTTCTGTTGTGAGTGTTTTGTGGGGTACAAAAATACCATCTTCAATATCAATTTGAAATCGATTGTAATACCGGCTAAGCCGATGTATCAAACTGAACAAATCATTGGGTGTTTGTTCAACAAGAGAGGGGATAATTATCATTTCTTAGCTTGATTTTTTATACTTTGAATTACCCGTTCGACCTCTTCATCGGGGGCAAGATAATAGTGCCTAAGTGCTTTAAGGTCATTGCCCAGTTCATATACCAGCGGGATGCAATAGGGAACATTTACTTTCATAATTTCCTCATCGGTAAGATTGTCCAAATATTTGATTAATGCTCGAAGTGTGTTGCTGTGTAAAGATGCAATAATACGTTTTCCAGAACGTAACTGTGGTTCAACTTCTGACTTCCAATAAGGAATAAAACGATTGATTGTATCTTTCAAAGACTCACCACGAGGAAGATCATTAGGATCAATATGTTTGTATTTACTATCATGTGAGGGGTGTCGGGGGTCTGAAACCTCAAGAAGCGGGGGTGCAATTTCATAACTTCTTCTCCAGATGTGGACCTGTTCTTCACCGTACTTTGCAGAGGTTTCTGCCTTATTAAGTCCCTGCAAAGCTCCATAATGCCGTTCATTCATATGATAGTCTTTGATCATTGGAATCCACAATAGATCCATCTCATCAAGTGCTGTCCAAAGGGTACGAATCGCCCGTTTTAAATAGGAAGTGTATGCAAGATCAAATGAATATCCGGCTTCCTTTAGGACTCGTCCATATTTTTTAGTTTCCTCAACACCTTCAGGAAGAACATCAATATCTGTCCAGCCCGTAAAACGGGTAGACCATTGAGTTATGCCATGTCTAATTAAAACAAGCTTGTACATAAAAATTTCAAATCTTAAATTACAAATTCCAACAACCTCCAATTTTTAATTTTCAAACAGTACTTAACTTGAAAATTGTAATTTGAGAATTGTCTGTAATTTGTGTGTTTGGAATTTGGGATTTCATTGATAAATAGATTATAATCAAACAAGAAAAAAAATGAAACGATTATTTCCGAAAAAAATGAGAATGGTGGAGAAGGGTTTGGTGGGAGAGGTCTATTTCGGGAGAAAAACGTCTCCACAAAAAATCGTTTATTTTTATGGATTTGTATTCCTGACGGGAATCATTATTTTAATCTTAGGATTTCGTTTGTTTAATCTGACCGTTGTTAAGGGCTCATACTATTTACAGCTTTCTGAGGAAAACCGCGCACGGGAGATAACTATTGAGGCTACGCGTGGGACAATCAAAGACAGAAAAGGATATGTGTTAGTTGAAAACAAAGAAGCGGACATTGGAGCAGTTAATGAAAGAATTAATTCAAAAAGAATATACCACACAAAAGAAGAAACAGCCCACCTTATCGGATACCGGCAAATTGCGAGTGGAGAAGATCTTAAAAACGATAGTTGTATAACCAAATTAAAGTTGGGTGACAAAACCGGAAAAAAAGGAATAGAAGCCCTATATGACTGTGAACTTCGGGGGAAAAATGGAAAGAAGCTGGTTGAGGTAGATGCGCGTGGTACTTTTCTTGATACCTTGACAGTTGTTCCTGCGCAGCGGGGAAAGACCCTAACGCTCTCTCTTGATTATCTGTTACAAAAAAAAGCGTATGAACTTATAAAAGATAAGAAGGCTGTAGTTGTCGGAGCAGTTCCAGACTCAGGTGAACTACTTGTTTATGCCGTAAGCCCTGCTTTTGATCCTCAGAAATTTGAAGATGGTCAAAAAGACGTAAATCTATATTTTGAAAATAAAGAAAAACCACTGTTCAACAGAGCAACCGAAGGAGTGTATCCACCCGGATCCCTATTTAAATTATTTGTTGCGGCGGGAGTCTTGCAAGAACAAAAAATGAATGAAAAAGAACAAATTGAAGATACGGGTACTATTACTGCGGGACCCCTGTCGTTTGGAAACTGGTATTTTCTGCAATACGGAAAAACCGAAGGAGCTGTTGATATGAAAAAAGCCCTGCAGAGATCAAACGATATTTATTTTTATAAAGCTGGAGAAAAACTAGGCCCAGAAGGAATTCGTAAATGGGCGAGAGAGTTCGGTTTGGGAAAGCCAACAGAAATCGGATTTTATGAAGAATCGGGTCTTATACCTTCAGCTCTTTGGAAAGAGGAAACTCTGAAAGAAAAATGGTATTTGGGTGATACGTATAATATGTCAATTGGCCAAGGATATATATTAACTACTCCAATTCAAATGCTTTATTCTGCCCTTCCGTTTGCAAATGGGGGTAAGCATTGTGCTCCTCAGCTTCTAAAAGGAGGAGTTGTTTCATGTACAAATGTTGCAGCCAATATGAATACTATACAAATAATTAAGGACGGTATGAAAAAAGCGTGCGAACCCGGCGGGACAGGATGGCCCTTATTTGATTTTAAAGTCAAAAATCTTGATCTGTGGGATAAGAAGCTGAGAGACACTCCATCTGAAAAACGGGCTTCAGTTGAAGCACAGTTGAACCGCGATTTAACTTACTGGAACAAGATAGAGACAGGGTGCAAGACGGGAACGGCTGAATCCCACGCTGTTTCAGGTAATCCGCATGCGTGGTTTACCGTGTTTGCGCCTTATGAAAATCCTGAAATTATGTTAACCATTCTCGTTGAAGAAGGGGGACAGGGTTCAGATGTTGCAGCACCCATTGCGCGGGATATATTAAGGGTCTATTTTGAGAGAAGGGAATAATCATTCATGTTTACTGAAATCTGTTCCGAATTTATCCATAAAAGCATTTACAATATATGAGGTTGCGTAGGAGCTTGGATGACAATCAATTTCATTAATGCAAAATGGATTTGGCTTTTGATCTTTTTTTATTATTATTTCTAGCACATTGTCTTTCTTTTTTATGATGTTATTATCATTAAGGTTAAAGGTTAGGATATATAATCCTGCATTATTTGATTGAGTAAACCGATGTATCTCGTCAAGTAGTTTACTACTTACATTTTTACCCTCCTTTTCTTTTTGAAAGAAGAATAGTTTGTTTATGAGTCTCCTAAATAATAGTGGCGTTTTAAACGCATCCACCTCCTTATATGTTTTTGGAAAATCAACCTGTTTTAAATGACCGTTTTGGATTTCAAAACGGGGCTTTGATCCGGAAAATGTATAACAGGGATATATATCGCGCCTGTCTGCACTTACATTTCTTCGATTGTGATCAGGAAGATAGTTGGTTATGACATAACGGGGATGGTACAGGGGTATGAGCTTTTTAATCAAAAGATATATTTGGTCAGTTCCAAAACCCTGTACGGAAAAATTTAACACATCATATTCATGTTGTAATGTCTGTTCAAGCTTATATCCAAATGTGTCCTGAAATTCGATTCCATGTCCGAACAACAACGAGTCACCCACAATAAGAATTATTGGTTTTTTCCAGGAGGTTGATGTATCACGCGAAGCCACCCGGTATCCTTCGGAATTAAATACATAGGATACACCGTAATCCCCAACTGATTTCTTATGTGGAATATAACTCCACCCAAGAAGAGGATCAAAACGAGTAATAAACGTTTCAGAAGCGTTATGTATCTGCTTACAGTTATGGCTTGGGTAATGAATGACCTGAAGAACCAATTCTGTAAGAAGTACACATGCAATTAATCCAATCAAACAAGTAATAATAAATTTTAGAAACAAAGACCACTTTATAAATGGGTATATTAGAATACTTATACATGAATTCAACAATCCCCTCATATCAAAACAAAAAAATAACTATCCATACTATGATAGCAGACACTGTTATTAAAACAATTTTTTATCCATATAAAAAACAAAAATTGAGAAAGTTGTTTTTTGACGAATGGATACAAAACTGTGCTCCCTACATCGTTCACCCTGACAATAGAAGTAAAGCTTCTGTTACGATTCATATTATCGATGGGGGATTTCCTCTCTTTAATATTAAGAACAAAACCATTTTTCTTCCGATGGCAAAATACAAAAAAGACGGATTTGAAACGTATTATCACACAAATGTTAAACAGGTTGTATTTTTGATATCTCAAATACTACAAAAAAGTGTGGTCAAAAAAGGCGGGGCTTTTATTCACTGTTCATCTGTAATCACTAAACAAGGAGCTCTTCTGTTTTTGGGAGAATCTGGTAGTGGAAAGTCAACGATAGCAGATGTTCTTGCAGATACATTCCCCCAATTTTCAGATGATCAAGCAATTCTACTTCGCCGTAACGGTATGTATTATCTCGCTCAAACAGTTGGTCAGGAGGCACATGACAAAATAATAAAAACCAATACAGAATACAACATTGCACATATTTTTTTCCTGAAGAAAACGAACAGTTTTTTTGTAAGAAGGGTAAACTCAAAAAGCGACATTCTTGCTCGCATG
>CAZYXQ010000016.1:0-17118 GCA_964651235.1 uncultured Gammaproteobacteria bacterium | reverse complement strand
ACAACGGTGTGTAAATTTATAATATGTGACTCTTTTGTTCTGCATACGCATGTAACAGAGTCCTTATTTGTGATGGGTGTTGTTGGGTAAGAGCACTCACTGATCCATAAAGAGATATGGCTGTTATTTGTTCAAAAAGTGAATTGGCAATCCCAATCTCAGTCCATTTATCGGCATTAATACTATCTTTCCAGTTATATTCTGCAGGATTAATATGATTCCGTAAGGTGAAACCTTTGGATATTCCATGAAGACCCAGATCAGGGTAGTCTTGATCTGAATAGGTAAGCCAATACAGTTCTTGATCCGCCCCTAGGGTATTGGAAAGTTTGACTTCAAACTCAACCTCGTGAAGCAATTGAGGATCAAATCTGTCAAATGACCGTTTTCCAATTTGAACCGAATATTTTCCCCTAAAATCATCAAGAAACGGAAACACCTGTCTAAGTCGATTCTGCCATCCTTTTACCAGTCTTGCATGACTGATAAGATCGATTAGTCGGGCATGTAGTATAGTATCCTCCATAATTATGGCACACAGTTTATGGGGTATAAGATGTTCTGTGACGGCCTGAGTCTCTTCTTTTTTCATATTTGTATTATATCCTCTAGTAAATAGTATGTCAAAGTTGACGGACAGTGACGACGGTGATATGATATATATTAGAAATCTCAAAGTTCAAAATTCAAAACTCAAAAGTGAAGGTTAAAGATCAAAAGTTATTAACTTGAAATTTGTTATTTTCATTGTTTATCTTTGAGTTTTGAAATTTGACATTTAAGTTTGCTAATATGAATCACATCAATAAAACACTTTCAAATTTTGGTCTAACCCAAAACGAAATCAAAGTCTATCTTGAAGCAATAAAGCATAAAGAGATTTCTCCTTTTAAAATCGCAAAGTTTACTGGTATTCCGCGTACGACCGTATACGATGTGATGATGAGTCTTGCTTTGAAAAAATTGATCACAGTGAAAACGAGTCAGGGACTTGAAAAACAACAGACTTGGATAGTACCAAAAAACCCCTCTATTTTGCGTGATACGATAGGAAAAAGGCGGGCGGATCTGATGAAGCTTGAAGTTGATGTGGTTGACATATTGTCTGATCTTAAGGGTGAGTATTTGGCACATGAGGATAATGCATTTATCAAATTTTTACCCGGAAAAAAAGGGATTGAGATAGCCTACCGGATCCTTCAGGATATTCCGGATGAAATCCAAATATATTACTTTGATCACATGATGCCGATGGATACGTTGGGAAAAGAATATATTAATAGGGAAGTGTCCCAATCGCTTAAAAGAAGAAAAGCAAAAAAACGGGTGAAAACCATCATGCCCTTAAATGACTGGACACGACATGTTCTTTCTTATCAATACGGACGTGATAAACAATATATTCAGTTTCACGAGTATCGGTATATTGAAAACCCGGTTTTTGATTTACAAAATGATATGTATGTCTGTGGAGACAAAGCGATTATTATAAATGCAAAAGATGACGAACTATGGGCATGTATTATCACAAGCAATCTTTTTACCGCTTCACTAAAATCTTTATTTCTATTGCTGTGGCAATCGGCGTATCCCGTAACTGACGAATTCGTAATAAGTCTGGGGGAAAATAAATTTTTAAAAGAAGAAAGAAGAAAAACATGAAATTTAATCAATTACCCTTCCAAACTATCGGGAAAACACTTCTTATTATTGGAATAATAGCTGCATATTTTATTTATTTAGGAAATACTCCGAATGGATTTTTTTGTGATGAAGCAAAGGTGGGGTTGATTGCTCAAAATATGATTCATAAAAACATGGAAGATTTTGAAAATGTTTTTTTTATTAAACAGTATGGATATGTTTTAGGCGCCCTTCCAGTGTATGCGGTTGTACCGTTTATTTTGTTATTTGGATTACATGATTTTTCTGTACGCCTTGTTTCAGTTGTGTATTCGCTCATGACTTTACTGTTACTATATTTTACGTGTAAAAAACAACACATTAATCCATGGATTCCAGTGATAAGTCTAGCTTTTTCTCCGCTCTTTTTTCACATTTCGCACATACAAATGTATCATCAGCCATCTTTATTTTTTCTGTTTGCGGGATACTATTTTTATGTATCATCACATAAGCAAAATGTGTTATTTACCTCAGTCATTAGTGGTTTGTTTTTTGGTATAGCTTGTTATGGATATCCTTCGTATATGGTAATGACTCCCATATTTGTTGCACTTATAATATTTGTAAATGCTATTAAGCACCGTTTTTGTATAAAAAAAATTGCGAATGTAGTTATTATGGGGATGGTTTTTACTCTTCTCTATCTTCCGGTATTCCATCAAGTTTTTTTTAATAAAGATGGTTTTTTACAAAGATTTCATGATAAAACTTCTGAAAACATAACCGTTTCAAAATTAATTCACACATATCCAAAATATTTTTCATATGAATACTTATTTCTCAGTGGTGAAGATCAATTTAATAAAGATAATGCACCGATATCAAGACATTTACTTCGTACGTCCGGTATTTTTTTACCTTCAACCTTCATGTTAATGGTTGTAAGTTTTGTTGTATTTATTTTTATACATCAACAAAATCGATTCGAGCTTTTAATACTGTGGCTATTTATGATATGTTATCCGGTTGCAGATATGCTGACGAATTTAAACCCCAAACACCCACCCTATTCATTTTCTCTCACTCATATTCTTATAACAACTCCATTTATTATCGGGAGTTTAACTCGTTTTCTTCAAAAGACGATTTTACATAAAAAAAACTACATATATATCTTGTTTTCAATTATCATTGCGCTGTCGATAGAATCAGCGCACTTTGTAGCTAAATATAAAGAGTATAACCAATACTCATCAGACTATTGGGGATGGCAGTGGGGAATGAAAACAATATTTTCATATCTTATTACAGCAAAAGATAGATATACAGCATTATATATAACAGATTCATTTAATGAACCTCAGACATTACTTCGTTTTTATGATTATAAAAATAATTGTCATAATTGTTTGGTGTTTAATCATGCAGATATCGTTTCAGTATTCAATCCAAACGCAAAGCAGTTGTTTGTGATTCGAAGTGAGGAATTTAATACCGTAATAGATAAGATGAAAAAACCATATCATGTTATGTATGTTTTACATTATCCTGATGATTCAGATGCTTTTATTTTCGTTGAGTTTGAAGATGGTGCTCGATTATTACCCACCGATTTATAAGATATTCTTATTTTTGTACTTTTGGTTTTTTAATTATATGGATTCAACATATACATGTGCACTCAGACAGACTTGAACTGTCAACCTTTGGTTCCGCAAACCAATGCTCTATCCGATTGAGCTATGAGTGCTTAATTGTTGGGAAACAATAATTTACATCTTGTACAATAGATAGAATGCGTAAAGCCTTTCTTATTACTCTTTTTTTCCTTCTGGTTGGCCTTTCTATTGTATCATATTTAGGGATGATTAAACGGGTGTATCCGCATACGTTTTTAGGAAAAAAAAACATCTCCGGTATGACAAAACAGGATCTTTATGCATATGTAACAAAAGCATATGACAAACCATTCACTCTGAAAATCCAGAAACGGATGTATAAACTTACCTACAAGCATATTGGTATTCTCTTTGATAAGGAAGCTACTGCACGGACAGCTTTTGAGGGAAATACTGCAGTTTTTCCCTACAATTTCACCTCATATATTCATAGTTATTTTTCACAAAAAATGCTATATCCTGGTCTTATTTTTTCACAGGATTTTGTAAAATTTGCGGCTGATTCGCGGTTTGATTTTACAAATCAAAAAGATGAAGTAGTGATTGATAATGCAAACAAAACGCTAAATTTTCAGGATAATGAAGAGTTGTACCGGATTGACGCGGCTCATCTTAAAACATTAATTATGTTTGGATTTGGGGAGGATAATCAGGTATTTGAACCCCGTTTGATACGGATTGTTCATACGGAAAAACAGGAGACAATTAATGCACAAAATAAAAAAATTGAAGAAATTTATGCCAAACCCGTTACGGTTTTAGTTCAGGATAAGGATCAATTTCATTCTATTGAACTTAAAACGTCAGATCTGAAAAAGCTGTTTGATGTGAGATATGAAGAGGGCGAAGTATCTATCATTCCGAACGTGCCATATATAAAACAAACACTTGAAGATAAAATTGATCCGCTTATTTCACGTACGGAACAAATAGACATGCAGGGGATTACTCAAAACGTTCTTTCCATTTTTACTTCGCGTCTAAAGGGATTTGAATCAGGTCCACTTGTTGCAAAAACATCCGTAAAAGAACCGACACATACTAACGGAACTCTTGCTGAACGCTATATTGAAATCAGTATTTCACAGCAGAAAATGTATCTGTTTAATAGAGGAAGTGTGGTAGGATCGTATGTTGTCTCAACGGGATTATACTATCCGACTCCTGTAGGCGAATTTACGATAATGAATAAGGCACTTGAAGGCTACTCTGATATTTTCAATGTATATATGCCTTACTGGATGGCCTTTCATTATGGTTGGGCAGGAGGGCAAGATGCATATTTTGGAATTCATGAACTTCCTTACTGGTATGTAGGAGATGAACGAAAACAGAGACCACGGGAATTTTTAGGTTCACCGCATACAGGTGGTTGTGTGTCACTTGATATCGGTGCGGCAAAGGAAGTATATGATTTTTCGTATGTGGGGATGAGGGTGGTTATATTTGAGTAAGGTAAAAAGTCAAAGGGTAAAAGTCAAAAATTAAGGTAAAAAATCAAAAATAAAGTTACCTTTTATTTTTTATTTTCATTTTTGACTTTTGATTTTTAACCTTTCTTAATGTGAGTTTACGTAGTTTCGTGTCGAAGGCCCAAAGATTCCAGTTCCCGATGAATAGCCGAGTGGGGAAAGGATTGACTGATAATTTGCTTCCTGATATCTTCGGATTGCAGATGCGGTAAGTGGACCATAGAGGTCTGTTTCATTTCCAGGACTTCCCGGTCCGCCCTGAGCAACAGTATATCCGCTTTGATTCAAATATATTTGAAGAGATCGGACATCAGCTCCGCGTGATCCCGGATACAGATCACGGGTAAAGGTCGGATGAGACGCACCACCTGATGATCCACCTGATGACCCTGATGAACCGGTTGTGGCATATGAAGAAGCCGGTGCATAGTATGAACGTATAGATGCACTGCCTGAAGCTGAGGTAACCGCATATGTTTCATTACCCCAAGGGCCGGGAGCACAGCCGTTTCCTCCGCGTACTTTGAAATAATACTTTGTAGAAGCATTTAACATGTAAATGGTATAGTCTATGACTCCGTCATATGAGCCCATGTCAAAGCTAACGCCATATCTGATATCGCCGGGTTTAAGTCCATAAGCGATATAGTAATAGGAAATATTATCCCGTATCGGAGTAAAGTATAGCGTGGCTGAATTTGCTCCGGCATCAATTTGGAATAGTCGTGGAGTATTATCAGGAGGAGTTTTTGAACATACTGGAGCAGCAACCGGTCCGGATGAAGAAGAAATTCCATCATTGTCATTTACATATATCGTCACCGTTTCGACATCCATACCATTATAGTGAAGATCCGATGAGGTGACGATATGTTGAAATATCGTAATTTTCTGTCCATCGATTTGAGGGTCATCTTTTGCAACAACATAAACAGTCTGTGGTACATTCCAATTTGTCGGAAGAAAGGTAAATAATCCGGCTGAAGTGGAAGCTTCCCAATTATTTCCGAGAACTCTAATACGGACATGTGAAGTTGGTTTACTGGTTAATACGAGGGTGTATGTATCACCCGGGCCTCCTTCGGTGACTTCAGTTTTATCTCCGGTTTGAGTTATTTGTATTCCTGGTACTGTATTATCATCGTCTGCAATATTTACCGTAAGATAAGTAGTGAGGTTATTATAACCCGTATCAGAAGAGCTTGTTGTGTGCGCGATTGGCGCAGTATGAGCGCCTTCAATAAGATAATCATTTATTGCAGTGAGGGTTACGGTTTGGTTAGTACTCCAGTTACTGGGGGTAAAGGTAAGTATGTGCGGTGATGCGGTTGCTTGAGCAGCACCGTCTATGGTAACTGTCACATTTGCACTTGGTTGGGTATTCAATTTTACAGAATAGGTATCGGTTACCCCGTATTCAGTCAGATTCACTACTCCATTAGGTTGGCTAATAGTGATACCTGGCCAATCCGTATCATATAGCGTGAAATTTAAAATATGAGATGATCCCAAAGCATAATTCGGATCACTCGTTGAGACGACCTTATGCGTAATGGTAGCGCTTTGTGTACCAGAATACAGCGAATTATTAGTAGCAGAGATCGTGGCATACTGAGGAATATTCCAGTTGCTGGGTGTAAATGTGTATAAATATGCCCCTGTTGTTGCATTTAAGACACTGCTTTCTGCTGCAAGTATAATCGTACTGGTAGGAATAGAATTAAGCGCAACAGAATATTCTGCTTCAGTCAATCCTTCAATAACATAACCGCTTCCGCTATGGGTAAGTATTACTCCCGCTTCGTTGCTGTCGGTAACTGCTGCTGTGACTACATTATTTGAGGCTCCGCCTCCTCCGACAAACGGGGTGGATGCACCGTCATAGCTTAAATCTGTAGACGTACTTGCATACGTTATGGTTACATCGCGCGGACTGGTGACATTTTTAATGTTGTCATTGAGGGCGGATACTGTTATTGTTTGCAGAACATTATAATCTGTATCTGTGAATGTGAGTACTGAAGGACTGATGGAAAGTTCTGTAGCTGAGAAGGTAGGAGTAAGAGTGACGTTAGCTGTTGGTTTGCTATTTAATACTACCGTATATGTTCCAGCAGTTGATCCTTCGGTAAGGGTAATGGTATCAGTACTGAGAGTTACCCCCGCAATATCTGTCGCATCGGTAATTGTCACTTCAAGTTGTGGAATAGTAACAGATTGATAACCGGAAGTATCTGTTGTGGTAATTTCATTATCAATATATGCAGTTCTGTTACCATTTGCGATCCAGTCATGAACAGCAGATACAATCACCGGTTGAGGAATATTCCAGTTACTTGTTGTAAATGTAAGACTTAATGGATTTACTCCGTTTGATAATAGTTGGTTATCATCACTGTTTATGTTAATTACGACACTTGCTGTCGGTTTTGAATCAAGAACGAACGTATATGTTTGAAGACCGGTTCCGTCTTCGTTTGCAGTTGTCGAGTTTGTGCTTCGAGTTACTCCCGCAGTATCAGTGTCAGTGTATGTTACGGGTACACTGATGACAACAGTTGATCCGCTGTTATAATTTGCATCGGAAGATGTAGTAGTATGTGCAAGGGTAATTATCTGAGTAGTTTGACGGTCAATTTCATCATGCTTGGGAAGCACAGTTACTATCTGTGGGACATTCCAGTTATAGGGGGTAAACAAAAGAGTAGAGGACGATACTTCAAGTTGGGCTGAGTCGCTTGAGGTGATTGCTACAGATACATTAGCGCTCGGTTGTGTATTAAGCTTTATAGTATATGAATCAATAACTGACCCGTCTTCAGTAACTGCAGTTCCGTTGGTTTCTACAACACTTAAACCTGCATTAAGGACGGCATTTCCAAATACCTGTACCCGTTTATTATTTACCTCACTGACATATATACGGTCTTGAGTATCAACAGCAACACTTCGGGGTTGATTAAACTGGCCATCAAGAGATCCGTATTGACCCCAGACATCATCTATCGGATCTTTCGCTCCGGTTTGATCAAACCGTTGAATACGGTTGTTACCAGTGTCTGCGACATACAGATAGTACAGATCAGGGCTAGAAGTATTTTGTATTGCAATACCTTGTGGATTATCAAATTGAGGTATATATACTTCACCAACCTTATAATTATCCGCAGATCCATACATTCCCCATGAATTTTTCCAGTTACCGTTTGCATCAAAACTTTGGATACGATTATATCCGGAGTCTGCTACAAAGATTGTGTTGTAAGTATCTACAGTGATTCCATACGGACGTAAAAAGAATGGACCTGTTGGAGCAACCGGTGTAGGAGTCATAAAACCGGGGATACTTGACCAGGTTGGAGTCGGCCATCCGATTCCCCAATCATACGTATTGTCAGATTTATATTTCAATATTCTGTTATTATCAGAATCTGCAATATACATTTTTCCGGTTCCCTCCATTGCGACATCTTTTGGACTGTTAAAACTATACGGAGTAATTGAAGGAACAGGGAGACCCGTGATAAGTACTCCGTTGGTACTGAATCGTTCGATTGAGTTATTACCGGTATTTGCAACACAGACTTCACCTCCGGTATTTACTCCAATCCCAAGCGCTCCATTAAATGCTGAACCATTATTATTCCACTCAGCAACCGGTGCCCATGAGGAATTGAATTTTGAAACCATGTTTGTGGTTGCGTTGTTGAGATAAATATTATTGAGCGTATCAAGGGCGACGTCTACCGGTTGTTGTAATTCATAGGTAAACGATGATGAGTAGGTGCCGAATTGGCTGTTGTATGAATCAATTTGATTGTAGGGAACGGCCACATAAAGTGTATTTGAAATAACTGCAAGACCGGATGTACCGTGCAAATCATGAGTATTCCATGTGCTTTGCCAGGATCTACCGTTATTGAATTTTTGTATTCTGTTTGTCGTATCAATAACATAAAAATTCTGGCTACCGTCAACGGTGATTTTTGTTGGTTGATTGAAACGGATATATGCGTCATTAGTTGTCCCATAACGTCCAAAATTTGCATCGTAGTTTAGTACGGGCGTAGAATTTGTATTCAGAGTATATGCAACAATACGATTGTTTCCTGTGTCTGCAACCAATACGGTAAAATTCGGTGCAGACCCCCATATTGCAACTCCTTTTGGAGAGCTGAATTGATTAATTCCAGTTCCCAGAGTTCCAGAATATGTGGCAATTGCACCGCTTGCAAGAGTGACAACCTGTATCCGATTATTACCGGTATCTGCCACGACCATATAGGTTTCAGTTGCATCGACTGCAATATCTTGAGGATGATCAAATTGGCCAACCGCACTCCCATATGAACCAAAAGAAGCGACAAAACCACCTGCACTATCATATTCATTTATCCGATTATTACCAGTATCTGCAACATAAATGCTACCTGTGACAAAATCGATACCTCTTGGCTGGTTAAGTTGGCCATCTCCTATTCCATATCCTCCCCAGTTTGAGGTAAGATAAGAACCGGTAACAGTATATTTTTCAATTCGTGAGTAAGATGAGTTCACCATGTATAGATCAGTCCCGTCAGTGGCGACATCTGCCCAGTTAGTAAGGAACTTATATAAGAAATCAGGTTTTGCAACTTGAGCCTGGATAGGTTGTGGAGAAATTCGTATCCATGCGAAAACAGCCATGGATAAGATCAAAACACCAAGAAAGATTTTATTAGAAACTCTTTTCAAGACAGTATATATAGAAATATTTGTATCTAATAATTGAACAATAAATAAAATACGCCCTATATATCAATATAATAAGAAGAGAAGGGTAAAGTCAATACCATTTGGAAAACATATTCAATAAATTACAAAATTCAAATAACAAATTACAAATAATAATTCAAATAACAAAAGACATATAAATCAGGCTATAATTTAGTGTTTTCCAATATTTAAGAATTGAAATTTGTTTGTGATTTGTTTTTTGAAATTTGAATTTTTCTATGAAGTATACCCATGCACCCGAGATAAAAAAAACCGTTGATTTATTGGTAAAAAGGTTACATTTTTCCCATATCGATACATCACGAGTACATTGTATTCGTTCTTTTGATGCAAAGACAAGGGCTTATGCGCGGATTTGGGGGATGTCGCGGTTGTTTCATGAAGTTGCAGGAATTCAGCCAAACTATATTATTGAGGTTATTGCAAAGCGCTTTGATAAATTATCCGAACGTGACAAAATTAAAACACTTATTCATGAACTCATGCATATTCCAAAAACGTTTTCAGGGGCACTTTTATCCCATCGGGGGAGATATCACCGAATAAATGATAGGGAAGTGGAGAGGATATTGCAGAGTATGAAGTAGAGGCTTGGAACTATAAAAGAGTCCGCCTCCGCATAAAGCTACGGCGGGTGAAAGCGGAGGGTACAGGATTTGAACCTGTGCGAGTCTTGCGACTCAAGGGGTTAGCAACCCCTCGCTTTGGGCCACTCAGCCAACCCTCCTTAATCAAACCCTGTTATTGTACATGAAAAATGGAGATAAATGAAGAAGAAGATTACTGATGTTTTTTTGGTATAGTAAATGTAGAGTATGAAAAAGAAAAAACAGAAAAAAATTCATCTTATTCTTCGTGATACATTAGCGATCGAAAGGACTGAAATGTCAAATGAACGTACCCTTTATGCCGGAGTACGAACCTCGCTCACTTTTTTTGTAGCAGGGGTGACCATTTTAAAATTTATTGATTTAGGTTGGTTGCATACTATTGCGCAAGTATTTATCCTGGTGTCAGTCATCTTAGTGGTGATAAGTATCATTCAATACATCCACAATAAAAAAATTATATATAAAAAGTGAATAGTGAGAGCAATGATTAAATTCTCTTTTTATTGAAGACACGTACCAACACAGCTTCTACATGCACCTGTAATACTTCTAGATCTCCATTGTTTTCTGACTTCCGCAAAAGACATTCCGCTACAGGAAATATTTTGGCAGTTTTGTGCATAACATGCTTCAATATCTTTTGGATTATTTGTTCCACCGCCTCCACCACCACTAGTTTTACAACCTGTATCCGGATTACATTGACATTGCCATTGGTTATCTGTAACACAAGTACAGTTTCTTCTTGTGTCTGAAGGACAGCCGTGTGCTCCGCATCCCTGATCACTTGTTTCACCTGCTTTGCATGGGGTTTGTTCTGAAGCTTTGCTTTTATAACTCAAATTTTGATTGGAAGCATATACTAGAAAAGCAAGGATAAGTAACCCTATAAATATTGGAATTGCTAGTTTCCAATTAACTGTTTATAGATTGAATACTCTGCTTTTCTTATAGGATTTATTCATAGTACAAATGAATAGAAATGAAATAATACTATAATAATATACTCAATTGTTTGTGGTTTCAAGAAGAAGTGAGTAAGGTGCCGGAGAGAGGAGTTGAACCTCCACGCCCCTTGCGAGGCACACGCTTCTGAAGCGTGCTTGTCTGCCATTCCAACACTCCGGCAATCTCATTCACACGGTTGTAAACATATGTGTTTGTCTGCTCTCGCCTCAATCGGCGGGATTAACCAGCTATAATTCTTCGCCTTCGGCATCAGAAACAGCCGGTTTAACTTCCAACACTCCGGTTTAAGATGAAAAAGATTCATGTAATTATATCAAAATATTGCATTTCCCTGTTAATTTGTATGCGTATTAATATTAAAAAGTCACAGTGTTAAGCCTCTGTGATAAATAGTGTATATTTTCTCAATGAGACGTTCTAATATGTCAGTAAAAGAGAAGCAGTTAATGGGTTATGCGATTACTTTTTTTTCAAAGTCATTCTTGAACAACCATAGTTGTGTGGGAGTTAGATAATAACCCGTTCTGTTTTTTCGTATGATGGATAGTTGTATCTTGCTTAATATATACTCAAGTGGTTTTATGGCCATTGAGACAAAATCCCACAACAAGCTTGTTTTATGGTCTTGAACGTAATATCGAGGGGCATTGGGGAAAATCTGAAATATCCATTTATTATGATTTAAAAATTGCTCATACGTATGATTTATATTATAAATTGGTTTCATTTGAAGTGCCTCATGTGCCACATAAAGCGTTTGTTTAAAGTGGGGGACGATGAGATCCGATTCGTCAAAAAACAAATTGAGACACATATGACTCGATTTTCTTTTATACCTTTGACTTAACAATCGTACCAACAAAATGAGACAAAATCGTGCAATGAAGAGGCAACCCTTTCTCGTAATGATACATAGGTCAATATCATCATTTTTTTTACAGTTACCCATGGATGCAGAACCGGTAATCCCAATACATTTGACAAACGGACAAATAGATAACAGACTAATTATGTATTTCGAGTAATAAAGCTTCTTATTTGTAATATCGCGTCTTATCAACCTTTTTTTTAAAAACATACTATACTGGGGGAGAGTATATACGGAAGATAACAAATCACAAAACTCAAAATTCAAAAAGGAGTTATAAAGATTACTGTGACAATCTAAATCATTAATTTTATCTGTTAATTTTTTATAAGAAATTCCGCGTGATGATGTGTTATGTATCGTTTTTGATGGATAAGACAGAGTAACAAGCTTTTTTTTATTTACAAGATGTGCAAGAATAGCTTTTAATCCTCTTTTTGAGATTTTTTCGGGGAAAAATGTTAATAAATCATTAAAAGTAGGTGGATAATCAAATTGAGCAAAGTAGGATATAGTAGTTTTTACGTATTGTTCAGCGTGTGGGTATCTCAAGGACATCGTTTATTTTTTGTTTAACTACATAGTATATAAAAACCAACAACCGCAGTTGTCTTTTTATTCTCCATGGTTGTTTTATCAAACGGATGAACCACTCTAAACCCATAGCTCTAAATATGCGATGAGGGCGTTTTATTGCTCCGCTTAGATAATCAAAAGAGCCACCTACACCCATACAAACCATGTGGGAGAATAGACGCCTATGTGTGTCAATCCAGAGTTCTTGCTCAGGTGAACCAAAGGCTACAAATATCATCTGGGGTTTTGTGACGCGCACTATACGAGCTATTTCCTGTTCTTCGGTACCAAGGGGTTTCCGAATATTTCGTATACCAGAAATCCCAATAAACCGAGCCTTGGGATAGGCTTGAGAATAGCAATTAGCGAGTTCTTCTGCCAATTTTTTTCTTCCCCCTATTAGTAGCACGGTTAAGCGCATTTCACCAGCTAGACTTATAAGGTTGTTCATGAGGTCAACACCGGGAAGTCGTTCTCCAGCTTTGATCTTAAGGAAACGGGCCGCCATATCAATCCCTACACCGTCAATGATAGAGAGTTGGGCTGTCTTGACAATCTTTTTAAACTTACGTTTTTGAAGTGCGAGTATGATATTTTCAGGATTTAAGGAGACTATATGAAAAAAACCCTTTGGGTTTAAAAGGTATTTTTTAATTTTCTCTAGGACTTGTTTTTTAGAGTCCGTAGGGAGAGTGAATTCATGAAGTAATAGACCTTTCATAGATAGTATATTATACTACAAGTCATGAGAATTAGCTAAAAGAGAACAGTTTTTATCTTTTTGTTCACATTTATTGTACTTAATATATCCTTTTTCAATAATACAAAATAAAATTATGATGTATTTTAATTTATCTTTTTGGGGATAATACTATAGAACTTTTGCACTTTCTTATTCCATCCAAATTCTTATGCGTGTCAGGTATTTCATCATTCTGCATATATATACTATAAGATTTAGACTATTATATAGAGTGATGTTTTAGCTTGTCATTACATTCTAATTAATCATTCTCAGATATGTAACATGATTTTTTAGGCTGTTAATATACGATATTTATCTTACAGCTTCTTTGTAACTTGCCAGATTTTCAATTGCCATTCCCACTCCGCGGATAACGCAATAAAGAGGCTCTTCCACTACAAAAGAAGATACATTTGTATAGTAGGTGATATAACGATCAATATTGGTTAGCTGAGAAGTTCCGCCTGAAAGAACTATTCCTTTATCAACAATATCTGCAGCCAGCTCGGGTGGTGTTTGGCTTAAGACTTCCTTTACTCCTTCCAGAATGCTTTTCAGTGGCTTTTGGAGGGCAGAGGTTATCTCGGCATCTGTGATTTGGAGTATTCGGGGAAGACCTGTTTGAAAGTCTCTTCCCTTGACTTCCATTGAGCGGGGTTTATCATGTTTCTCATCAATAAGAGCATTTCCGATCTGCATTTTTACAATTTCAGCAGTTCGTTCTCCTACAATAAGGTTATGTTTTTTTCGAAGCTCCTTCATGATCGCTTCGTCAAACTTAGTTCCTGCTACCCGTACGGTTTTATATGCAACCAGTTGTCCAAGTGATATGACGGCTATTTCACTGGTGCCTCCTCCTAAATTTATTATCATGTGTCCTGACGGTTGGGAGATGGGAATTTTTGCTCCTATTGCTGCAGCAAGAGGTTCTTCGATGAGATAAACATCCGATGCGCCTGCTTGTTTACAGGCTGCCACAACTGCTCTTTTTTCAACCTGAGATGAACCGCCGGGAATAGATATCATAATCTCAGGCCAAAATACCCTGCCTTTAAGAGCTTTTTTTAAAAAATAAGTGATCATTGATGCTGTGGTATGATAGTCTGCAATAACTCCTTCCTTCATAGGGCGGGAAGCGACAATTGATCCTGGGGTTCTTCCCAGCATTTCTTTTGCATCATCACCGACCGCAAGAATTTGTCTATTTTCAAGAGAATAGGCGACTACTGTCGGTTCATTGAGTACTATTCCTTGTTCTGCAACATATACCAGAGTGTTTGCCGTTCCTAAATCGATACCGACTTTTTTTTTGAAAAACATGATGTTTTTTCGTAAACCAATAAATAATGCGTGCTTATATATTGTATAATAATTACTGCAAATAATGATTTTCAAATAGGCAACAGGCGGTATCTAACTTCAGAGGGAGCATATATGAAACAGAAAAAAACAAAAGTTCAAAAAAGAATCACATGGGTACCGATAGTAAAAAGAATGATATTGTTATCCGCATTCATTGCTCTTTTTATCGGGATAATAAGCTATGCGCGAGGGTACCGGTTTGATCCTAAGCAAAAATCAATATCTTCAACAGGAATAATAGCAGCAACTTCAAATCCTAAAGCTGCAAAAATATATATTAACGGAGAGTTAAAAGGAGTGACAGATATGAGTCTGACACTTCCACCGGGAAAATATACTGTTGAGATAAAGAAAGACGGGTTCATGGATTGGAAAAAAGAGTTCACATTAAAAGGGGAATTGGTCATGATTGCAGATGCCATGCTTTTTCCGGTAAATGCTTCTCTTACCCCCCTTACTAATTTGGGAGTAGGTAAGATCGTTCCTATAGATGATACAGGTAAGTCGCTGCTGTTTGTTCAAAATGGTAATTTTGAAAAAGACGGGATTTACATTTTTGATCAAAGCAAAAAACCCTTTTCCTTGTTTCCACCGCTTAAAACACTTGTATTACGGAAATATTTACCTGAGACAATAGACCTCCTTTCCTGCAAAGTTACTTTTTCTCCCGACTACAAAGAAGGAATTTTTGAGTTTATGGATGAAGACATCCCCATTGTTGCTTATGATATGGGTTTTGAAGAAGAAGTTGAGATACCTTTTGATGTTACTTCGTCAACAACTTCACTTATCCAGGCATGGGATGAAGAGCGCAGACTTGAAGCGATAAAGATACTGGAAGCACTTCCGAAAGATCTGCGACCTGTTGCTTCTGACTCGTTTAAGATAATTTCGTTTTCACCGGATAAAACAAAACTGTTGTACACTGCACGTAAAAACGGAGAACTTCCCTTGATTATGGATCCTCCGTTAATCAGTGCAAATCAGGAACAGGAAGAAAGGACGATGACTGCTGGCGGAATTTATGTATATGATATGAAAGAAGATAAGAATTTCAGAGTCAAAATGGATTTGCCCGAGAATGTAGTTGATATTGCTCATTTAGTCATGTGGTATCCTGATTCCCGTCATCTTGTGGTTAATGAAGAGGATAAAGTGAGTGTGATGGAATATGACAATACCAACAGGCAGACGGTATATTCGGGTCCGCATGAACAAAATTTTGTAGACATTACTTCAGACGGTAAACTTCTTATACTTGCCAATTTAAATCCTCAGAGCAATAAAGCACCTGATGTATATTCAGTAGGAATACGATAAAGAGGTCTTCATTGTGATATAATTTTTACACATTCTTTGAAAATAAATATCATAACATAATTTTATTACTGAGTAGCAGTTGTGTGATGATAAGGGGCGTAGTTCAATGGTAGAATAGAGGTCTCCAAAACCTTTGATGAAGGTTCGATTCCTTCCGCCCCTGCAGCAACAATATAATATCAAATCTATTAGGTTGGCTTTATTTAGCGGAAACTTTTAAACATTCTACCATTGGATATGATCCCTCTGCTCTTATACCTACAATAGAGGCGTTTCGAGATTAACACATAAGCAATAATGAAAAAAACAGTCTTGTTTAGAATATTGCCTTAACCTATATTTAACCGGAGCGGTTAGAAAGAGGGTCAGAGTTTTGGATCCGGGATATTAGGCATGGGAGGAGTTGCAGGAGTCGGTGGTGTTGGATTTTGTGCCGGAGCATCAGGTGTCGGTGAGACTGCCTGTTGGGCAAGCGTGTTCAATACATCTGCCATAGGGTCAGGTTGGGCAGGTGCCGGATTAGCTTGTGGTGTTGGTGCTTGGGGGACTGTATTCTGAACAGGTTGCGCAGGTTGTTCGGGAACAGTCGGTTGTGGTTCTTGTGGTATTGGAGCAGGGGATTGAGAAGCTTCTTGTTGTGGTTTTGTATCTGTGATACCAAGTGTTTTGTCAAATTCTTCTTTTGTGAAACCTTTTAAAACAGCAATTTGACCGTCATCTTTTTCAATTTTTGTGACAGGAGTACCTGCAAAATTATTTGAAATAGTAAGCATTTCTGTGAGGAACTCTCGATTTGTTTCCAGGTTTTTTTCTTCAAAACTAAGTTGATGTGCAGTCAGATAATCTTTTTCCTGTTTAGAAAACTGACATGAGGTTATTGTATAGATTGTTATTTTCATGGGTATATTTCATTATTGATGAAACGATATTGTTTGTCAAGTGTTTTCTCGGGTGTTTATTGATTTTCCTGTACAATTAAGGAAAATGGAAGACGGTGTTGGTATTAACAAAATGGAACGTTCCCCAATTAGTATTGTTTTATTATGTGTTTTCGTTTGTTTCTCCCTCCTCCTCATCTTCATGACCATAGCCAGTATTCCCTATAAAACAAAAG
>CAZYXQ010000015.1:0-17333 GCA_964651235.1 uncultured Gammaproteobacteria bacterium | reverse complement strand
CAAAATAAAAAATATACTTTATTCTGAAAGTATGAAGAGAAAAATTTACATTCTCTTCAGAAAATATTATAAGTTTTTTCTCAAGCAGCTTAACAATCAAAAAGAGAACTTAAGTCCCGGGAAAAGAAAACAATTCTTAAGGTTGTTTTCAACACTTAAGCTCAGACTTTTTTCCTAAAGCAGGCTTGAAAAGAAAACGGAAGAAGCACATTTTACAAATAGATTACAAACATATCCGGAAATCAAACGGTACAAACCAATCCGGAATAAGCCATTTAAGGCACAATCTATTACAAGCAGGAAATGTCCTTTTTCCAAAAATGCACTTTTTACAATTTGTTTGAAATACAAAACCTATGAATATCTTACTTGATCTCATAACCTTGTTTAAAATGACATGGTTTAATGATAAAGCGATATTTCCTGGTTGAGTAAAGAGTCACACCTAAGCGCCGCCGAGTCCTTCCCACATTTGGTTGAAGGGCCCGGCGCGTTTTTTTTGGTAAGATTAATTATTCATATGGAAGGAACTCCTGTTGACGTAAGAACAGTACAAAGAGCTTCCCGCAAACCTCTTGAAACAGCAAAAGGGAGAGGCATACAATTGACTTCGGATAAGGCCGGTAGAAGATATCTTGATCGGTTGTTCAAGCTGCAGTTTAATGATTTTTCCCACTATCATATTCCCGAACCAATCGCGGATAAATTCACCCAACAAATGGAGGTGTTTATGAAGCGTGCGATTGCAGAGGAATTTGAGCATCCAACCTCATTTACCCATGAAGGTAAAACACATACCTCTAAACCACTTCTCATGTTCCGGCGTCCTGCCTTTATTTTCGATATCTTGGAAAAATCGGGATATGAGAAAGATACCGATACCTATCAGCAAGAACCTTCCTTTATCTTCCTTGACCTGAAAGATTTGTATAGTGCAAATATGGCTGGAGCTGCTGATTGGATGTTAAGCAGTGTGGCACGAAAAATAAACAATATTACAACTTCGTTTATGTCTGAGGTAAAACGGACCGCCTCATCAGGTACCTGCAGATATGGTGGTGATGAATTTGTGGTAGGTTCAGTCGGTTTGACACATCGGGAGATGAAAGAGCTACAGAAAAGACTTCGTGAGGGTATAAAGAGTATGACGGGTTTTTATCGGAATCACGAAACCGGTCAAATTGAAAAACGGCCAATTGAAGTAAATAGCGAAAAAGACCATATTATTGAATTTCCTGAGGATCCGGTTGAGAAAAAAATATTCAGCGCATATATGAGAAGAAGTCTGATACTGGATCATCACCAGATTGTACAAGTGAAGGAGTTATTCACACAGAACGGTCAATTTAATGACGATGCTTTTTTTGAGGTAGTAGGCGGGAGGATGGAAAAGAGTATAAGAGACTGGCAGAGGCATTTGGCAGGAACTCATCCAGAACTTGGTCCTTATACACAGGGGTATGCTGAACAAGATATGTTAAAAAGGAGAATTGCTGACTTATTGTTTTACGAACCTGAAGTATCTGAAATAATGACTTTGGCTGATTATATTGACCGTAAGGAAGAAGCTGCAGTAAGAAGTCATAGAGCAACCCCTATTAGTAAATTTCACAAACGTAAAGAGAATCTTGTTACTTTATTGGATGAAGTGGTATTTGATCCGCTTCTGGGAGAAAATGTATTATCAATTGAGGGGATACGAAGTCAGATTCTGCAGGGAAAAGTTGATAAGGTAATGTGCGTTGATTTAAAATTCATCAAGGAGATTAATGATGCGTTTAGTTATGCAGAGGGAGATATGGCGATTAAAGCGTTATGGAAATGGGTTTCCGGTATTATTCCGGATACCATTAGACGGGATTTGATCATCTCACGAAGAGGCGGTTCGTTTCTTCTCGGATTGCGGAGGGGAAGTAATTATCAGGAATATTTGAACAAATTGTCACAATCCGTGAGAGAATTTGATTTAACATTCCGCAATAAAGAGATTCGTACCCACTTAGGAGTAAGTGATGTGATTGATATCGATAATGCAAAAGTAAATACTGAAATGGCGGGGAAGGTTATGGGTATGGCTTTTGGAGGAGCAGAGGGAAACTGGTACAAAGAAAGCGCTCGGATTATTCGTGAAAACCCGCAGTTACATCAGTTTTTTACGGAACTTCAAAAGCGACTTGACAAGGGTGAATCACAAGATGCAGTTCTTGCTGTTTTAACGGCGAAATCAAGAGATACTGTGTTTGATAATGCGCGGGATACTTTACTATTGCGTTTTTTCTTCGGCAAACCGGGATTGCGGAATAACCAGCGGATTGACAGGATAATGAATGAATTAGAAGCATCAGAAGTAGATGCAGAAAGGAAATAATTCGTGTACTATAAAAGATATGTCTTATCAGTCATTTTTTAATCCTGCTTCGGTTGCGATAATCGGTGTTTCAGAAGATACCAAAAAAGTCGGGTATCTTGTGGCAAAAAGTTTGCTTGATCAGGGATATAAAGGTGAAGTGTATTTTATCAATCCCAAATATCAGGAGCTTCTCGGGAAAAAAGTATATCCGTCACTTACCGCAGTTGGTAAACCGGTTGATCTGACGGTACTTGCAGTACCAGGTGATATTGCATTAAAAATGCTTGATGAGATAAAAGACAACGGATGTAAAAACGTAGTGCTTTTTGCAGCCGGATTCAAAGAAACCAGCGAACAAGGAGCGCTCAAGGAAGAAATCCTTACTCAAAAAATCAAAAAATACGGGATGAATTTACTAGGTCCAAATTGTATCGGATTTGTGAGTACGAAGTCAGGAACGAATGTAACATTTTTAAAACATCCCGCACCTATTGGAAATATCGGTTGTATCTCACAATCAGGAGCATTGGGGAGCCTCATGGTTGATTATATGGTAGGTCACAAAAACTTCGGATTTTCCTATTTTTTTAGTCTGGGAAATAAAACGGTATTTGATGAATGTGATGCATTGGAGTTTTTGATGGAAGAAGAAAATACAGCAGTGATTGCGATGTATCTTGAAGATGTGAAAAACGGTTCACGATTTATAGATACTCTCACGCGCGCTTCAAAGAAAAAACCGGTCGTGATCCTTAAATCAGGATCAACTGAAGAAGGATCAAAAGCAGCAGTGTCCCATACCGGAAGCATGATGGGGGATGATGCAATTTATAGTGCTGTTTTTAATCAGTGTGGAGCAATTCGTGCAAAGCAGCTGTTTGAATTTATGGCACTTTTAAAAATATATGCATATAATAGAGCACCACAGTCAAAAGATATCTTGATTCTTTCTAATGCAGGTGGAGTCGGAGTACTTCTTACAGACGAGCTTATTAAAAGAAACATGTCTCTAGTCACAGTAACCGAGGAAGTGAAGCAGGGGATTATTAAGACTATGGGTTCAGGCCGTATCTCATTTCATAATCCGATTGACTTACTTGGAGACGCTTCAGCTTTTCATTATAAATCTGCAATTCGTGCCACGATAAAAGAAAAAAGAACTGGTGCAGTCATCATTCTCCTTACTCCTCAGGCAAATACCGAGATAGAAGAGACTGCCTCAGTGATAGCAGAGGCTCAAGAATGGTTTGATACACCGATTTATCCGGTGTTTATGGGTGAAGCGTCTGTTGGTAACTCACATACATTTTTTGAAGAGAAAAAAATTGCGAGTTTTTCAAGTTATGATTTTGTACCGATTGCTATTGCAAAAATTATCCGATATAAAAACTGGCTTGAGGAGCAGGAAGAGAAAAATGTAAATGAAAACATTCAAAATTCAAATCCACTCAAACTTCCAAACGATAAAAAATTATTAAATCTTACTGAGTCAATGGGTTTATTGCATGATATAGGCATTCCTGTTCTTGATCTGCACCTTGTGACTGGAAAAGATGAGTTGGTAGCAAAAGCAAAGGAGTTGGGGTATCCGCTGGTAGGGAAAATTGCTTCAGATAAAATTACCCACAAAACGGACGTGAAGGGAATTGTGACAAATATTAAAGACGTTGAAGATTTATTTTTGGCTTGGAAGGAGTTAACAAGTGTTACGGGAGATGAAAAAATGTATATTCAAAAACAGGTAAAAGGACATGAGTTAATCATAGGCGCAAAACGTGATCATATCTTTGGTCCGGTAGTGTTAGTCGGGTTAGGTGGTATATATGCAGAGTTGTTGCAGGAGGTAGCAAGGTTTGTTTATCCGTTTACCTATGAATCGTTTGAGCACGGAATAAAGCTTACAAAAATGAAGAAACTTATTGCGGGATTTCGTGGTTCAAAACCGATTGATGTAAAAAAATTATATGTACTTGCATCTACCGTAGGAAAATTATTTGTAGACAATTCATCGATAATGGAGCTTGATATTAATCCTCTTATCATGGTAGACGGTGAGCCTATTGCTATTGACGGACGTGTAGTTTTGAAATAATCAGGTATACTATCCTCATGGTTGAAAAAGGAGGTAAACCAATCCAGTATGAATTTTGGACTTCTCCGGATCAACACCAGAAAGAAGAATCTCCAGTTATTTTTAAGATACGTAAGGGTACTTTAATATATCCGTTTACAGGTGGTTCTGGAATATTGAGGTCATCACTTCAAGCACAAAAAATTGAAGGCAAAAAAGTTCACGGATATCAGGCTTTTGTAAGCATTGATCGTATCGATTTAGAACAACACACACTTGAAAGAGGGGATGCATATTGGTCACTTCCTCCTAAGACTTATTTTGGTGCACCAACAAAAAGGGCTAAACAAATGATAAAATAGGGTGTATAATAATACGTATGAATTTACATAGTAGTGCACACTATTATTACTCTTCGCTTTACGGCGGGAAGTAGTATATTGGAAAAAAGTACATATAACCCCGCCAAATCGGCGGGATTTTTTTTGGATATGAATAAACAGTTTCTTATCAAACAAGTCAGCTTCTACTACTATCAACTGCTGTATTCGGCGGGAATAATTTTTGTGTATTAATTCATTAACACACACCCCGCCGAAAAAAATGCGGGGTATTTTTATTAATTACATTTTTTTATGAAAGAACCATTACAAGAACATATGAATGAAACCCTCATGAAAGCTGCATTTATAGAGCAGTCAAGGAAAGTGTTATGCAACGAATTCCGGTTTATTAAACAACCCGGACTTCTTAAGGTGGGACTGGAGATGGAGGCGTCACTCTGTACGGACCTGAAAGACCAGGTGCCTGAAGAAACGAGAAACCAGATCGTATCGTGCCATACAGATTTTGCTGATATGGAACTTGGTGCATCCCAGATTGAATGGCGCACAGACCCTGTGATATTAAATGAACAATCCGGAGTAAACATGTTGTTTCATCAGGCATTAGCCCGCGATAGAGCCATACATGATAGTGCTGAGCAAATGGGTGCACATGTCATAAGAATGGGAGCAAATCCGTTTATTCCACTTTCGGAAATCGTACGGACGGATAAAAATAAGTACCAAAGAGTACCTGATTTTCATAATATGCACAGATCCAGAAACGATACATTTATTGGAAAAAAGCATAACATAGATGTAGGAGACGCGGCAGTTGTTGCATTACTAAATAGTTTACAGTGCAATCTGGAAGCTGCTGATTTTGAGGACGCAGTTGATTTAACAAACCGCTCTCTTATGATTTCGCCCTTTATAGAAGCAATTTCTGGAAATGCAAGAATCCTCAGTGGTGTTGATACGGGTTTAGCTGATTTACGTATGATCGCATGGGAGACAAGTCACGACACGCGAACGAGAGAAGAAAGAATGCAGGGCAAATCCCTTCGAGTTGGATTACCGATGACATACTTTAGTGATCTTTCTGACTACTTTGAACGGATTAGCAATCACCCGTTTATTCTTGATGATGTAAATCATGCATTGCAGATAGGGATAGGACTGTTTTGGCAGGATACACGGATAAAAGTAATTGGAGATTCGCTCGTGGTCGAGTTTAGACCGGTTTCCATACAACCGACGGTTGAGGAAGATATTGCCGTTATGTTATTTTACCTAGGACGATTGCAGTGGTCTAAGACACATCATGAGACTATGAAACCGTTGGATGAAGTAAGAGAAGAGCGTGCTCTTGCGATGAGAGACGGAATAAAACCCTTTCAAAGTATGCTTGGGAAGGAGTTAGAAAAAGCATATGAGGGTCTGTGTGAAAGCAGGGTTGATGCACAAAGTATTCAGACAATGTTTTGTATATTACAAAGTCGTGTGGAAAACGGTCAAACACCGTCTGATGTATGGGGAATCATACAGAAATGAAGGGAGTACATCTTGCATTGAAAAGAAGGATGTTTTTTTAGAATGTTATTATTTATAATAAACAATATGGATATTCAACACAGATTGGATCTTATTAAACAAGTTGGTGAGGAAATTATTTCAGTGGATGAATTAAAAGCACTTCTGACAAGTGGTGAAGAACTCATTGCATATGATGGATTTGAACCAAGTGGACAAATACACATTGCTCAGGGATTACTTCGCGCAATAAATGTAAATAAAATGATAAAAGCCGGTGTGAAATTCAAAATGTGGGTTGCAGACTGGCATGCTATGGCAAATAACAAAATGGGTGGAGATCTTGAAAAAATCCAGACAGTGGGAAAATATTTTATAGAAGTTTGGAGAGCCTCGGGTATGGATTTATCACGTGTGGAATTTTTATGGGCTTCGGAAATGGCGAAAGATCCGGACTATTGGAAACTAGTTGTACAGGTTGGAAAAACAAATGCTCTAAAACGGTTTGTACGGACTGCAGAAATGATGGGAAGGGATGAATCGCTTGAACATTTAACAGGTGCCCATATTATTTATTCCTGCATGCAGGTAGCTGATATTTTTAAACTTGGCGCAAAAATTACACAGCTCGGAATGGATCAGCGTAAAATAAATATGCTTGCGCGTGAAATCGGACCGCAACTTGGATACTGGAAACCCGTTGTTGTCTCACACCACATGCTTATGGGACTTTCCAAGGCTCCAAAAACAACCGAAGCGGTTGAACAGGGGGCAATGCAACGCGCTATTGAAAGAAAAATGTCAAAGTCTTTGCCGGACAGTGCCATTTTTATGACCGATACAAAAGAAGACATCACCCGTAAAATCAACAAAGCTTATTGTTTGGAGGGAGATGTAACAGATAATCCGGTTCTAGAGTATTGTAAGTATATTATTTTTGAATCATTCGATAAGCTCGGGATGAATCATTTTGTTGTCGAAAGACCGGAAAAATGGGGGGGCAACATCATCCTGAACTCGTTTCAGGATCTTGAAACAAAATTTGCGAACAAAGAGATTCACCCTCAAGATTTAAAAATGGCAGTCGCGAATTATCTGGACTTGTTATTGCAACCGGTAAGAAAGCATTTCATTGAAAATCCAGAGGCAAAAGCACTTCTTGAAAAGGTAAAAAGTTTTTCTGTGACCAGATAAAGATGGCAATGTTTTTCACTTACAGGTTTTTTTTGGTCCTTTCGTAAACCTGTTATATGCTTCACAGACACTGTAGGTATAGGAATTATAATACTGCGAAGAGCCGAATGTGTTAGCAGGACATGCGCCGTTATATCTGCATGCGGCATAGAGAATATATTTAACGCTCCAATCATCGCAAGGTTGTTTATCTTGTCCTGCGAGGCTTACATTACGAAGGTGATAAGCTGAACCAGCTATCGCATCAAATGTAGTTTCAAGCGACATGTCGCTTACGGTAAATTTTTGCATCACATACGGTTTTATACGAAACCAGGTATCCTGCATCATCTGCATGACACCCATTACTGTTGTCCCCCCTGATACTGCGGTATTATCTGATCCGGGAAATGTGTTACGGTTGTCCCAGTCTGCCTCAACCTTACTGATCCATGCACCATATTCGTTTTCAAGTGTTGCTCTTAACATTGGTTCAGGTACACACATAATGGGTGAGAGGGTCCGTATCACTTCATCGAATGAATTTCCGGGTCTTCGTGCTTCAAGCTTAAGGAGCGGTATTTTGGTTGGTTTTGGAACTTTTGTCGGTTTGGGAGGATTGGTTGCTTTGGGTAGGGGAGTTGTCGGAGTCTTGGATGGGGTATAAGTGGTAGGTTGCGGAATGGCAGTTGGGATACCGGGCATGGGTGTTGAGGTTGGGATAGGAAAATTATTGGGATCAGCAGCAGGTGGTTGTTCTTGCGGGATTGAGGGGGGTCCCATATCAATTGGCTCTGTCGATGATCCGTCAGGATATGATGAGGGTGGTAGGGTAGGTTGAATATCAGGAGGGGCTTGTTTTGCCACCAACAGATCAAAGCGTAAACCTTCTTGTATGAGTGAAGCGAGGGATGAAACAGAATTTGCAACCGAATAACTTAGATTCTGTTTAAGTTCTGCGATTTCTTGAGTGGCTTTGACTGTATCAATAACAGGCCGGTCCTCAAAAGACACATATCTCATAACGACCGTACTTATTAGTAAGGATATTACGATACTTATTCCTACTTTTATTCGAAATGCATTCATACAAACAGTATAGCAATTTTATTGACAGTCTGTTCTTTCTTTGGTATACTTGTTTTGTTAGTTTTTGTATTTTGTTTCTTTGTGATTGATTTATTAGCTTTTCTGATATATCCTCCGGCATTGTCTTTCTTTTTAGGTAAGGATTTTTCAAAACAAAATTATCTGTTTTATTACGTGAAATGAGGTGATTGTATAATGAGCAAAAAAGTATACGTTGGAAATCTATCTTATGATGCCGATGATGCAGCACTTCAGTCACATTTTTCAACAATCGGTACAGTGATTGCTGCAAGTGTGATACGTTTTCGTGATACAGGGCGTTCAAAGGGTTTTGGGTTTGTGGAATTTGACTCCGAGGAAAATGCACAGAAAGCCATTGATACCTTTAACGGACAAGAACATATGGGTAGGAAATTGGTGGTATCTGAAGCCCGGCCTCCAAAAGAACACAATACGGTCACACAAGAAACGTAAATTTGTTGAGATTTCCATCCATTTTTTCATGTAAAAATGGGTGGTTTTCTAAACTGCTTACTTTTTTAAATACGCACCTCTTGTTGTATACTATATAAATGTCACGTCTGAAAGAAATACATAAACAGGTTCCTATTGGGCTTCGTCAGGAAATAGAACAAAGCATGAGTACTGCATATCAAAATGCGATTGCTTATATGAGAAAAAAGAAACATCTTTCTCCCAGTGATATATATTATCATATATCTCCTGAGAACATGTTTAAGTTGGGAAGAAAAATTCTCAAAGGACAATCCATATGGGAAGCATACGATCTGCTTGCAGAAGAGACAGGGAGAAAATCCGGTGAAACCTATTATGATGTCGTGATAGGAGTGCAGCATAGAGAAAGCTATCAGGCTTTAGATAAAGGACTAGAGTTTTGTGAAAAAAAACGGGTAGAGCATGGTCTTGATATTGCCGCAGGATCTGGTGAGTCAACACTCGTTCTTGCAAAATATTGTCAGGAAGTAGACGCTCTTGATGTATCTCCATCTTTATTAAACGCTGCAGGAAGAAAACTAAGAAGAAAAAACATCAAACACCGTTTATATGAGATGGATATTATGAGACATACACTTGAGGAAGGAACATATGACATTATTGTGTCAAACGGATTAACGGCGTTTTTGAGACAGGAAGAATTTTATACTTTTTTTGAAATTGTCAATGGTTTATTAAAGCCGGGAGGAAGATATTATCAACTCACCGGTGTTAATCCGAGTCCGAAAGAATATCATCTACATCCAATGGCAGAGCTTGTAGGAGAGGTGGCACGAGCGGTAAACATGTTTTCGTATGCGGTTGATCATATGAATCTAGGGGGGACAAAGATGCCAGATTTTGATAAATACGGTTTTTCACACGGGGGTTTAAAGATTGAGGGTGGTTCTGTTCCAATGATGCTTGTCCAGGCAACAAAAAAATAGTTATGGGTATTATATGACAAGTATTTTCCCAAATATATACTGATCAATCCCAAAGTAAGATTTCTTACGGAATCCTTCACAGATAAGCCCGACCTTTTCATAGAATTCTTTTGCCTGTGGTTGAGCGGCAAGTTCGAGTTTATGACAGTTTTGCTTTTTAGCAATTTCTTCCCACGTAGTTATAAGCAATCTTCCAATTCCTTTTTTTTGATGAGTTTTCAGGACTCCGAGCCATCGGCAAAGTGATACTCCTCCGTATGATTCATCTATGACTGCGAAACCTAATGGGATACTGGTTTCATCATACGCCATAAGTACAGTTTTCATTTTATTACTTATCCAATAGGAGAAGTTTGATTTTGTGTATCCTTGTGTGAAAAAATAGGCAAGAGATTCAGCAGAATACCCGGGAAATTCATGTTTTAATATGGTTTGAAATAAGGTGATAAATTCACCCACATTCTTTGTGTCAACCTCCGTAATCGCTACCTTCATGGATTTATTGTAATGGATTTCATGGTAAAATGCATATCACGCAGTATGAAGATATATAATCATATTATCCTTGGTGGAACATTTGACCGGTTTCATGTGGGGCATGCGCACATGATCCGTACAGCATCTACAATAGCAATGCGTATGACGATTGGGATAACTACTCCAATAATGCATAAAACCAAACTGCTTTCCCCCTCGATCCAGGATTATGATATACGTTCATCATACGTACGTGATTTTTTAAAAAAAACAGCACCTCGTGTACCGAGTCAACTCATTCCCTTATCCGACATATACGGAACTTCCATGACAGATTACACGGTAGATGCAATTTTAGTCACATCCCATACAAAAAAGGGTGGACTTATGATTAATAAAAAAAGGATACAGCTTGGTATGAAGCCATTGGATATAATAATGACTTCATTGATAAAAGGTGATGATAATAAGATCATTTCGTCAGAACGGATACGCTATGGGGATATTGACAGAGAGGGAAAAAATTATTATAAGTGGCTCATTAGCACAAAAAAATGGGGTTTGCCAGACAAGTTGAAAGCAGTATTAAGAGAGCCATTGGGCGATGTGATTTTCGGTGATATATCTCACAAAAAATCCGTCGTGAATGAAATGGTAAAAACTATCAGGACTCGTAAACCGCCAGCAATATTTGCTATAGGCGATATCATTGTAGCAAGCTTATACGAAAGAAGTATTGCTCCTTCAATAAGCATTATTGATTTTTTATCACGAAGGGAAGCCGTAGAGGAAACTCAAATGTCAAAATTCAAAACTCAAATTGTTAAAAGATATCGCAACAGAGCAGGGACTATTGAAAGAGGAGCAGTATCCCGAATTAAACTATTACGGGATAGATATATGAATAATAATAAACCTCAAGTGTTGGGTATTTGGGGAGAAGAGGATTTACTGGCCTTACCCAGTATTCTACTTGCGCCATTAGACTCAGTTGTATTGTATGGACAATATAATCTTGGGGTAGTAGTGGTACAGATAACGGAACAAAAAAAAATACAAGTATTCCAATTACTTCAGAAGTTTATTCCTTAAAAAGATTTTGTGGGCTGTATGCAGCCATATTCTGTTTTTGAGCTTTGCTTAACATGTGCCACATGGTTTGGAGCCTTTCCTGTATAGGTTCAAAGTCAATTTCATCAATTGCACCTGCTCCTTCCATGCGATCGATTATTCCCTGCCAAAATTCATCCTGTTCAGCAAGAACCGCAAGCAATAGTTTTCCCGGTCCGCTTAATGCGCTTTTCCCGTTTATACGTCCTGTCTGAAGAGTTTGGTAGAGCTCGTGATAACTCCATTGAGTAAACTGAGCGGCAATTTTTGGATTTGTGTCTTGTGCCCATCCTCGTAACGCTTGTAAAGCAACTTCATGTGTACCGGTTACAACCGTTACATGCGAGCCAAGAGGATCAGTTTGAAAAAGAAGTGAAAATAAGGGTTTTCGTTGAATGCTTGCAGGAATAGTATTAAGAAGCGCGGCTTCAGGAGGTGTGATTGTTGTTTGCATCCATGTGTTCTGTGCTCCTGACTCTATAATGCTCTTTCTTGTTGCTGCAGCAATCTGGATAGGTCTTCTTTGTTCTGTCATGTGCAAGCCAATTGTATCACATTTGTTCAAAAAGAGTATATTTTGATATAATTCAAAGATATGTCAAAATATCAGCCGCAGGAATTTGAACAAGAAGTACAAGATCTTTGGGAGCAAGAGAAGGTATATCTTGCACAAACTCAAAATTCAAAACTCAAAACTGAAAAAGGAAAGATATATACGTTGTCGATGTTTCCCTATCCATCTGGTGCCGGGCTTCATGTGGGACATGTAAGGATTTATACAGGTACTGATGTATTGGCCCGGTATTTTAGGATGAAAGGATACGAAGTGCTTCATCCTATGGGTTGGGATGCGTTTGGGCTTCCTGCTGAAAATGCGGCAATTAAAGCCAAAAAAAACCCTATGGATATGGTGCCGGGTAATATCAAAAATTTTAAGAGACAGATGAATATGATGGGATTTTCCTATGATTGGACGCGTGAATTTTCGACAACTGATCCTGAGTATTACCGTTTTACCCAATGGCTTTTCATCCAATTTTTTAAGATGGGGCTTTTATACAAAAAAAATACACCAATCCATTTTTGTCCGAGTTGTAAAACAGGGCTTGCCGAAGAAGAAGTTCTTTCAAACGGAACGCATGAACGATGCGGTAAGCCAATCACAAAAAAAGATCTTCCGCAGTGGATTTTCCGAATCACTACCTATGCCGACCGTTTACTTTCTGATTTAGAAGGATTGGACTGGCCGCAGGGAATACTTGATATGCAGAAGAATTGGATTGGAAAAAAGACAGGGATAAATATTACCTACAAAATCGTTTCCGGGAACACCTCCGAGGTGATAACCTGTTTTACGACTCGGCCGGATACGAATTTTGGCGCGACCTTTATTGTTATAGCGCCTGAACACCCATTAGTCGCTTCGCTCCTAAACTCAAAACTCAAAATTCAAAATTCAAACCTTAAAGATATAAAAGCATATGTTGAAAAGGCAAAGGTAAAAACAGAGATGGAGCGGGAGGCAGAAGGACGAAAAAAAACTGGAGTATTTACAGGACTGTATGCTGTCAATCAGCTCACTGGGTATCACATGCCGATATGGATATCAGATTTTGTATTGATGGGATTTGGAACCGGTGCAGTTGTCGGAGTACCGGGTCATGACATGCGGGATTTTGAGTTTGCGAAGGAATTCGGATTAAAAGTTGTACGAGTGGTGGTCGGAAAAGATAAAGATACATCTGAGATTACTAAGAAAGAGCAGGTGCAGGAAGAAGAGGGAGTTATGATAAACTCTGGGTTTCTTGATGGAATGGATATCCATACAGCAACACAGAAAATGATGGACTATATGGAAGAAAAAGGCTATGGGAAACGTGTGTCTTCCTATCATCTACGCGACTGGATTTTTTCACGACAACGATATTGGGGTGAACCAATACCAATGGTATATTGTAAAAAATGTGCCAAAAACAAGATTTCCTGGTGGAATACTGAAGACGGAAAAAGCTTTCAAAATAAATATCAAAATAATACTAAAATAGATAAAAATATATCAGAAAATATGGCAGGATGGTTCCCAATAAGTGAACAAAACCTACCCCTACAATTACCTCATGTCACAAGTTATGAGCCAACCAGCACCGGTGAGTCACCACTTTCACAGATATCAGACTTTAGAGAAACAAGTTGTCCTTACTGCGGAAGTGAAGGAATGAGGGAGACAGATACCATGCCAAACTGGGCAGGATCATGTTGGTATTTCTTACATTTTGCAAGACAGAATGAGAAAAATAAATCACAAATCACAAATAACAAATTACAAACAAATTCCAATTCCAAAGCTCCAAATCAATACAATAAAAACAATGGTTTGGATATTGAAAAACGTAATTTGTCTGAAATTTGGGAATCGGAGTTTGGAAACTTGTTTGATAAGTGGTTACCGGTTGATTGGTATCTGGGAGGCGCTGAACATGCGGTTTTACACCTTCTTTATGCACGGTTCTGGGTAAAGGCAATGCAGGATCTGGGCTTCGTAAAGTTCTCCGAACCTTTTTCCCGACTCCGAAACGTCGGAATGGTATTGGCAGAGGATCACCGTAAGATGAGTAAGTCATTTGGTAATGTCATAAATCCGGATGATGTAGTAAAAGAATACGGCGCAGACACATTACGTATCTATGAGATGTTTATGGCACCGTTTAATATGGAAATTGCGTGGTCCACAGCGGCTTTACAAGGGGGGTATCGGTTCTTAAACAGGATTTGGCAGATTTATCATAATTCTGATAAAATAAGCGGCCGTTCAAACGATATTAAGGCTACTCTATTGGTTACTCATTTGCATAAAACCATTAAAAAGGTGGGTGATGATATAAGTCAAACAAAGTTTAATACGGCAATTGCATCCATGATGGAGTTCTTAAATACCTGGGAGAGGGGAGAAGCGGGTTTACCCTATGAGGAAGCCAAAAAGTTTCTCCAGATATTATCACCTTTTGCTCCTTTTGAGGCTGAAAAGCTTTGGAGGGATGTGTTTCATGAAAAGACTTCTATATGTCTTAGCGTGTGGCCAAGCGTCAGACAAGAAGATTTAGTGGTTTCAGATGTCACGCTTCCGATACAAGTAGATGGAAAAGTGCGAGGCACTCTTCAAACTCACATATCTGCAAGTCAAAGTGATATCGAACAAAACGCACTAAAAGATGAACGGATCAACAAATTTATTGGAGAGAGTACATATAAAATCATTTATGTAAGAGGTAAAATCTTCAATTTTATTTTAGATAAATAACGAATACTCATACTCTTTGGGCATTTACATCTTTAAAGGGATTGTTCAACTGTATGGTAAAATACAGACGAAGCTGTTACAATTATCTTGTTTTTCCGAGATCGTCTAATGGTAGGACCGCAGACTCTGAATCTGCGTATCTACGTTCGAGTCGTAGTCTCGGAACATATCCCCAACTTATCCACAAAGAATTTTCTCTTCTTCAAACAACACAAAGTATCGAAAAACTATTAAATTTATCTTGTCAAAACAAGGTATTTTATACATTAACTTATTATAGGGTACTGAATTTCCAACCATTTAATTAATTGAAAGATCTTATAGTATGAATACTATTAAACAGCAAATTTATTATAGGAAAAAATTACCCTCTTATGAAAACCAGTATTGTTTCGTTTGTAAAATCGGTCAAAAAAGAGTATAATTTACTTCTTACATCTTGTTCTCTTGGTCTTTCATTAATACGAGATCATCAGGAAGGGTAAGATTGGACTATGGAAATACGAAACATTGTCATTATAGCTCACGTAGATCATGGGAAAACTACGTTGGTTGATGCACTCTTAAAACAAACCAAAACATTCCGTGATAATCAGAAAGAGATGACACAAAACCTCATCATGGACAGTAATGAGCTTGAACGTGAAAAAGGGATCACTATCCTTGCAAAAAACACCTCCATTTTTTATGAAAATACAAAGATTAATGTCATTGATACCCCCGGTCATGCGGATTTCGGAGGTGAGGTGGAGCGGACCATCAATATGGCAAACGGAGCAATACTGTTAGTTGATGCTGCAGAAGGACCGCTTCCTCAGACAAAATTTGTCCTGAAGAAAGCACTTGAGGCGGGTTTAAAGATAGTCCTGGTCATTAATAAAATCGATAAAAAAGATGCACGCCCTGATGAGGTACTGTTGGAAGTTGAGAATCTGTTTCTTGAACTTGCAGACGATGATACTTCGCTTGAGTTTGTGACCTTATACGCGGTGGGAAGGGACGGTAAAGCATTTTATACTTTACCTGAAAAGTATTCTTCGGAAATGAGCGGTGATCTAACACCATTGTTTAAGACTATATTAACTGAGTTTGAAAACGTAGCAATTCATGATGAAAAACCTTTACAAATGCTTATTTCAACGCTTGATTATGATAATTATGTAGGTCGATTATGTATAGGTAAGGTTAGTCAGGGCGTATTAAAAAAAGATCAATCAGTTGCTCTTGTTGAGCATAATAAGACCTTAGGGCTTTACAAGGTTCAAAAATTATATACCACCAAAGGTCTTGACCGGGTTGAAGTGGATGAAGTACCATCAGGTGATATTGCAACGGTTGCCGGTATTCCGGAGCTAACCATAGGGCAGACTATCTGTGATCCGGCATTTCCGCAAAGTTTGCCGTCCATCGCAGTCGAGGAACCCACAATAAAAATAACGATCGGACCAAATACTTCACCTTTTTCAGGAAAAGAAGGTAAATATTCTACTTCCCGGCAGCTTCGTGAACGGCTTATGAAAGAAATCGAAACCAATTTAGGATTAAAAGTAGAAGATGATGTAGAAACAGCCAAGTTTATTGTATCAGGAAGAGGAGAACTTCATTTGGCAATGCTTATTGAATCTATGAGAAGAGAAGGATATGAAATGGAAGTCTCAAAACCTCAGGTTATTTATAAAACAATAAGCGGGGAAATATGTGAGCCATATGAGGAGGTGACCATTGAGGTTGATGACGAGTTTTTTGGGCTTATTTCTGAAGAGATGGGAAAACGGAGAGCGGTTATGAAGGATATGAAAAAGGATTCTGCACGGACGCGAATCGTATACAAAATCGCAAGTCAGAATTTACTTGGTATTCGTAACTCGCTTTTAACAAAGACAAAGGGAACTGCACAACTACATTCTTATCTATTAGGATATGAACCCAAGGGTACAAAAATGGAGACTTTGAGAAACGGAGCCCTTGTTGCTGTTAAGCCCGGAATGGCGTATAACTATGCAATAGGTAAAATCCAGGATAGAGGTGTGTTGTTTATCGGTCATGGAACTGATGTATATGAGGGGATGGTGGTGGGAGTGGCCAATAAATCCGATGATATTGAAGTAAATATCTGCAAAGCAAAACAGCTTACGAATAACCGCTCCTCAGGTGAAGGAGTCTCGGTCTCCATCACTCCTCCTACCGAACTCACGCTTGAACAGTCGCTTGATTTTATAGCGGATGATGAGTTGTTGGAAGTGACTCCGGTTTCTTTACGTATACGCAAAAAATGGCTTTCAACGACCACGCGGAGAGTAGAGGGAAGAAAATTAAGAGATATTCAACAGGCATAATCGTAGAAAATCACAAATTCCAAATCACAAGCACCAGACAAATTACAATTATCAAGTAACAAACAAAACGAAAAACACACAAAAGAAATATGAATCATAGTTTGTAATTTGGTACTTATCTCTTTGGGAAG
>CAZYXQ010000014.1:0-17354 GCA_964651235.1 uncultured Gammaproteobacteria bacterium | reverse complement strand
ATTTATACGGAACAAAGAATATTGAAATTCTTCTTGATGGAAAGCCACATCCTTTTCACATCCTTGAAAAACATAGATATAAGGATGAACTTGCCTATTTGTTTAAAGTAAATGCATTTCAAACATACGATCTGTTTGTTTCGTTTTTCAATCCAGCACCCATTTTTTATTCCTGGTTTTACAATAAAACCAGCATTTTTCATGATGGATTATTTGACTTTTGGGATATTGCAAGTTTTGAAGCCCGGCTTGAAGACGATCTAAATTATGTAAGAATGTGTAAAAAAAAGAATGATAAAAATGCCCTTATAAAATGGTATACCTCTACGTTTGAAAGCAATCCTCATCAGGTGATTTTTATGGCTCATTATTTTGCCACACGCAACTATATTCGGAATAATAGTGTGATAGATGACATTCTTATTCATTTCCCGGAATTGCAGAACAAACCGCTCCATCGTGTGGGTTGTATTATTGACCCTATATTGGAAAAAGCACATACGAAAAACCAAAAGCATTATCTTGTCTCACTCGGAGGAAGTATTGCTCCGGTCATTACGTTTGATCAGAACGTTCAGTACGCCAAACGGATTGTAGAGCTTATTAATCAGATGGCTGAATCAAGATTTTATGAAAAACTGCCATGGTTTATTGTGTGTCATCCCAAAATTAAACAAGTACTTGAAACGAAAAAGGTATATCTTTCTCATACAGTACATCTTCTTTCTTCAACGGAGATGGATGTATTTATGCATAAATTGTGTGATGCCAAAGCAGTATTTGTTCCTCCCGGGTACGGGACTGTTCAGGAAGCCTGCTTCTGCAGGAAACCGATTTTTTTCATTCCTGAGCAAAATGCTGGACAACCTCTCTATTTCAAAACTCTGAAACAACTTCATTTTCCTTACGAACACAGCATCACCTTAAACCAGGATATGAATAAAGGGAAACTGATCTATAAGGAGTTTGACATCGAACGTATGTATAGTGATATTGATATCCTTATTAATAGTCCAAAGTATGAATCATTACGCAAGAAGAGAATTAAGAAATTCGGAAACTTATTAAAAAATAAGACAATTTTGAGACAGCACGTTGAGAAGCAATATGCGTCTATGGAAAAAATGCCGGGAGGTTTTGACGGGGCACATGTGATAGCGGAAGGAATTTGGAAAGAGATTAACACTACTTCACATCGTTAAGGATCGTTCGAATTTCTTTAGCCAGATTTACCGGAGATTCATTTGTATCTGATGTATGTATTGCATGGACAGGTAGAAGTTTGAATGCGTAAAATAGTTGATATAGCTTCATTTTTATTGCAAATTTTGATTTATCTACGTTTGTTACGGAGAGATATTCCTTGAGAAAGTGATGAGAAAAAGTGGTAAAAGCATCATCTTTAAAAGCGCGTGTTAAAGTATATGCAACATCGGCAATAGGATCACCCCCTCTGGCATTATCCCAGTCTATAATACTTATAACAGTCATTTTTTCATCAACAATAAGATTTGAAGGTCTAAAATCCAGGTGAACAACAAAGGGGTTTATGTTAAAACATGTTCGGTTCTTCTTAAATATGTGTTGTATTTTTATTACCTCATCCCGAGAAAGCAGGGAATTGTTCAAAATATATGGAGTCTGATGTTTGAGCCAATGTTCGATATAGTCTATCCAGCTCGGAAATCTCTCTCCATGAAAAAATCCAAACTGTGGTGTAGAAATGGTGTGTAAACTACTCATTAACTGAGCAGTATTTTTTGCAACATGTGCAATATGGGTATCACTCAATGTATGAAAGACGGAAGAAAGGGGAGTGCCTTTAATATGTTGATATAGCAGGTATTCATGCATCTGAGACTGATGGTCTTCCGGACCAGAGGAGAGTAGTATGTGGGGGTGAAAAGAAAAACCTTTTTGTTCAAGAAGATCCACTGCTTCTTTGAAATTAAGGCATCCTCCGATATCATCATGTGTGCTGATATGAATTTTTTTAGTGCGTAAAATATAATTCTGATCGAGAAGAAAAACCTGATTTAATCTTCCCTGGAGAATACTAATTTTTTTTGCATTACGAATATATGTTTTTAGATCAGGAGGCATGTGCGGATTCATTCGAAATATATCTTCAGGAAGAATCTGCTTCATGGTTATTTTGTCTTCATGTGTTTGAGAATAAGACGGCGTATGAAGGTAGATTTGGTAATTCCCATGTCTTTACTTGCCCGTTCAAGATATTCAAGCAGCTGTGGGGATATAAAAAAATTGAACCGTTTGTCTTTAATCTGGTTTACTTTCACAAGAATTTCTTCAACAATACGTTTCAGATTCGTTTTTGTATAGGGAGCTAATAGCAGTTTATCATTTTCAATTCCCGCAATAAGTGTTGGGATATTATTTTCAAGATATAATACGATTGTCGGCTTATTCATATCGAGTGATTTTTCGATGAGTAAACCGGTTGAAAGACTGGGGATTGATGCTTCGAATATATTTACATCAGATTTATGGAGATATTCAAGTCTTTTTTGGTATAGTTCGACTGATTTTTCTCTTGCTTTACTTGTTGCGGTATTGTCTTCATCAAGGGGGATATTATTAACGATGTTAGTGAAAAGATGTGTGTGTCCAAGTTGCTCTATATACTCATATATCTTGCGATAGTTTGCCTCATGTTCCTTATTTCTTCGATAGGTAGTATCAAGAAATATTTTCATATTAGATAGTATATCATGATATATTGAGCTTATCAACCATGATTCTGATTTTAGATTGCTATATCAACCTTATGTTCTGATTTAAGTAACTTGAATATTGCCCTATATATACTGGGAATCAGTTCCAGTTCTTCTCTAGTAAAATCTTGCAGTACGTAATCGATTCCGGGAACCGGTTTTTCCGGAGTTCGTGCATCGACTCCAATTCTTACCCGCAAAAAATCCATTGAGAGCAAATGGTTTTGGATTGATTCAAGACCGTTATGGAGTTTTGGGCCATATCCTCTTACGATCCTGAATTTTCCAAAAGGGATATCAAGATCATCATGGACGACAATTAAATTTTCAATTTTCAATTTCCAATTTTTAATCAATTTTCCGACAGCCACACCCGATTTATTCATATAGGTTTGGGGTTTTGCAAGAATTAAATCCTCGTTTATCTGCAGTATATCCGAAAAAAGATACTTGTCTTTTATCCATTCTTTTGCTTGTGGATTATATGCTACATTTTTTGCCAGATAATCAACAAACATAAATCCGGTGTTGTGGCGGTTATATGTATATTTTTCTCCCGGATTTCCTAGGCCTACGATTAGGTTCATATCAGTATTATAGTTGATTTCTGTTGATTATTTTGAATATACTTGTTTTATTAAGGTATAAATTACAATATACAAATAACAAATCCCAGGCAAATTACAACGTACAATAATCAAAGAAAACAATGTGTTGATATATTTGTAATTTGAGATTTGTATATTGTTTGTAATTTAGAATTTGTGATTTTTAGATTTGAGTTTTGAATTTTGACATTTGAATTTTTTACTATGAGTAAATACGTCCCTGACATTTTATCCCATCGCTGGGTGATCATTGCTTCATCACGGTCCAGCAGGCCTGAAAACGTAACGCGTACATCAAAAAAAAGCCGTGTCTGTCCGTTTTGTCCGGGTAATGAACATATTACACCGAATGAAGTATATCGATTGGGAAAAGGGGAAAGGGATGAAAAAGGATGGCAGGTGCGCGTGATACCTAATAAATATCCGATAACGGATTATCATGAAGTGATTATTCATTCTCCCTTTGATGATAAGGACATTGAACATCTCCCGGCAACCCATGTAGAGCTGATTTTGAAAGCCTATCGTGAACGGTTCAATTATTACCGAAAAAAAGGTCAAGTACTCATTTTCTGTAATCATGGAGAAGGATCTGGAGCCTCGATCCATCATCCGCATTCACAGCTTGTGGTCATTCCATCCCAGATCAATCTTGATACACTTACGCGGGAACCACTCAATAATGTGGTAGAAACAGACAGGTATTTCGTCACCTATTGTCCTGATTTTTCCCAGTGGCCGTATGAGATCTGGATTGCCCCGAAAAAAGAGGAACAACATTTTGGCGATCTGACCGATAAAGAACTTATTGATTTTGCACTTCTGTTAAAACAGACATTAATGCGCCTGGAACGAATCTATAAAAAAAATCACTTAAGTTCGATTCCATTCGGATATAACTATTATATTTACCCTCACCACAACTGGTATCTGCGGATTATCCCGAGGTTTGTGCATCGTGCAGGATTTGAACTTGGGACAGGGTTGAATGTAAATATCGTTGATCCGTCAACTGCTGCAATGGAATACCGGGGGATGGAGGAGAAGATGATAGATCTTCTTGGGAAATTAAAACAAAAAGCAAAAATTTAAAAAAACCACTTCTAACGTAAAATTACAAATCACAATAAACAAATTCCAGACAAATTATAACCTCCAATAACCAAAAAAAACACATCAATATTATTTGTGATTTGAGTATTGTATATTGCCTGTAATTTGGAATTTGTGATTTGTAGGTTATCACTTTATCTCCAGCTTCTTTTCCTCCGTAGGTTTGGTGGAATCTCCCAAATATATTTGATAGTAGATCTCATGTGAAAGGTCAAGTTCTCCGGTTACGAGTTTATGAGCAGTTTTAGGCTCTATAGAAACTTCTTTTGTGATTTCCTCTTCGGTTGATCTATCTTTAAATACGATCTTTGAGGTAACAGCTGATTCAGTCACAAAATCCATAAACAGATATCGTTTTTGCGGATCCGAGTTGATAAGAATTTTTTTGATCTGTTCATCAGCGCGGGAGCTTGTTGAAAAGTTTTGTGAAAGTGTACCGAAGTTCATAAGAACTGCCAGAGACATGACGGCAACAAAAGATAGCATAAAAATAGTTTTTGGTGCAGGAAGGAGCTTCATGGATACAGCTGACATAGGAGAGAGGTCGCGGACTCCTTTATATTTAAGTAAATCATCAGGATATGCAAAAACACCCTTGCAATTTGGGCACTCAAGAATCACGGTATTTTTCGGAAGTAAGGGGTCATTTTCTTTTTGAGTAAGTTCAGTCTGATCTTTCGGACACAGTTTTTTGTTTCCCAACACATAGTGTCCTTGTGCGTCCTCGGCAATCTTTCGGGCTGAAGCAGCGGAAATGTGTTTAATGCCGTCTTTGTCAAAAAAACTTGAGCCGCAAGTTTGACAGTGAAGTACGATTTCATTATCAAAGTTCTCAACTTTCATCTGTTGAGAACAATTTGGACAGTTCATAAAACACAGTATAAAGGATTTACGAGAAAGGTCAAGGGGAGAGTAATATCAAATAGTTTGTCAAGATTTTGTTGCAGAGGCAAACATTTTAGGAAGTGAAAGAGCGAGTCCGACTGCTGCGCCGCCAAGTAACCAGGGAATTGCAAGTACACCAAGAGATGCAAGTCTCGCTGCGCCGAATGCAGCTTCAGCTGCCATTTTAAGACCAAGCATAGCGACTCCTATGAGACCAAATTTTGCAGTTGTTGTGACGACTTCACTTGCTTCTTTCATATAAGTAACGTTAATTATATCATTAAAGAGTTAAAAAGTCAATATTATAGGTTATTAGGGAAATACCTCTTGTTTTTTTTTACGTGATCGTGCATTATAAATGATATGCCTTCTCAGAATTATACTGGGATTAACTACACACAACACAATTTTATTGATCCTAAAACAATGAAGCCTATGCTGGTAGGTGAGACTATTTTGTCCATGCGCAATAAATTGTATGACGAGCTTGCCGAAACACTCCTTAAAGGAATTGTGGATGGTTCAGTTACCGATGAGTTATCAAAAAATATCAGCACATTTATACTCGGTAATCTTGATACCGTGACATCCAAAGACGACATGGTACATTTTCTGTATAATCTCTCGACCAAATGGGCAGCTTATAATCCTTTTTATGTAAAACTGAAGTACCAGGAACATGAAGAACGTGAACAAAAGAAAATACAGGAAATCCAGGATAAATTACAAAAATTCATGAAACATACCTATGGTAGCGACAGGACTTAATGTCGATGCAAGACCGCCTGTCGCCCGGGCAGATACTCTTGCCTCTTTTGGTAAAGAGATTGCACGTCCTGGTGTAACACAAGAGAAAGTTAAAAAAGCGCAAACACTTCTTGATGAGCGTGCTAAAAATCCTCAGGCAGAAGGCCAATGGGGAAGACGGGCATTAAGACAAGTTCAGGAATCCCGTCAAGCACACCGCTTTACCGAACAATCTGCTCAAAAAGACAAGGCTGCTTTTCAGGAGCCATTTGCAAGCAAAGAAGCAGGAATGCGAATTGATCAGATTACGACAGTTTCGAGCGCACTTGAACTTGCCGGGATGACGCCCGATCAACAAAAGGTGCGATTTGACCAGATGAAAAAGGAGGGAACTCTACCGAAGGGAGTAAAAGATGCAGCAGATTTAACAACAAGAGCAACTGAAATACTTGCAAGTGACCCATATATCGAAGGGTTACTTGAAGGAGCTTCCCCCGCTGAACGGACAGCATTTGTTCAGTCACTGCTTGCAGGAAACGGAGCCGGAGAATTACGGGCTGCACTCGGTAAACATATGGCTGAGATTCATGAGGAAATTGCAGGGCTTCCGGCAGATCAGCAGCCAAAAGTCGAAGATCCAAATAAAGCTGCGCTTGAGTCAGCAAAAGGTCAACGTGATGCAGCTGTCTCACGCATGGCTGAAGTGTTAAAAGCTAAGACGGGAAAACCATTAACCGAAGCTCAGTCAAGGATGCTTACAGATGCGATGAATACAGCAGATCCAGCGAAGCGGGATCAAAAAGTGACTGAGGCGGTTGCACGGATATTCGGAGTGCCGGAGGGAACGGTTGGAAATTTCAGTGAATATATTGGTGTTGAAAAGCAAATACAAGCACTGGATGCTCAATTGAAATTAGCTACTTCTAAAACAGAACGAACTAAACTTGGAAAACAAAAAGCACAACTTGAGCAACACGGGAAACAACTTTATGCTGAATGTGCAAAATTCTCACATGTAAATAGCACTGATAACACGCAGTGGATGAATTTGCTAAAAAACCATGATGTTGTGACCAAGACACTTGAAGCTTCTGATTTTGTTTCCGCAGAGCAGGCTTATGTGAGTAATACTTCTGAAGTAAACAGACTCAGCCTAATTCCTACTCAGAAAACTGAAGTATCAGTCTCAGCAGCACGTTCGATTGCTGAGGGAAAAGTAGTTGACCGTCTTGATTCTGTCTTAGGTGAGGCATTTAATGATGTACTTGAGTCACGGGAAAAACAGTTGAGTGAGGCAGTTACTCTTCAGCAGCAAAAAAGTGAAAAAGAGGCACAGGAAAAAGGAGAAAAACAGACACTGACAGATCGCGCGAAGCTCCATAAATCTGAAAATAATCGTTGGATAGAACCACGTGCAGACAAGAAAAAAGATGTTGTCCATCTGAGAAATATTTTAGATGATGTACGGATGCTAACGTATCATGGAGAATACGGCGAACGGTTAATGGTTATGCGTGATGCGGGATTAATTAGCACAAGTGATTATGATGCGACTCTTGTAAAAATAAATGACGGTACAGAATCCGCAGAACAGGCATTCAATAGATTACGAGGCGCGGATGGGGTGAGTGAACGTTTTGATGCTATTTATACTCCTGAAGAAGCAAAAACATATCGCGCAGATTTAATGACAAAATACTTTACTGCACAACGATTGATGAAAGAGGGAATTGGAGGACGTGCATTTAGATGGGGTAGGGGAATTGAAATGGACAGATCTAATTATGGAAAAATTGAACGGTTTAACCTTAATGAAAATGAATGGGTTAGATTACATGGTCATTTTGAAACAGAGATCATTGATTCTTTACAAAAGTCAAAAGAAGGTCAGCGGTTTATCGAACAGTTGAAAGCTCAAGGAATAGTAGGTGAACCTACATTAAAAAAATGGTTATATCTGTTATCGCTCCTTTTCGGCATAACCGGAGGAGTAGCTGCTTCTGTTATCGCAACACCAGCAGTTGCAGTGTGGGGTGCGGGTGTTGCAGGAGTAGGAGCTTTGGGTACAAAGGGTACCTTAAAGCATTCTGCAATATAAAAAGTAAATATTTGTTATTATTAAACATATATGAACAAATTAATCAAGGATGAGGACAGAAAAAAAATATACGATATTCTGGCTGATGCGTACCTTGAGCTTATGAGGAAAAACCTTATTGGGAAAGTCGAACGGAAAGTTCTTTCAAAAAAAATTCTGGACAATGTAGAAAAAGCTCAGACGTTTGAAGATGTACGGGTTTTTATCAAATCACTGGGAAAGATATATCCGTTTTTTACGACAGTGTTAGCACAGATTAAAAAAGAACTTGATGTATATCAGGAAAAACTGGTGATACACAAACTGGAGAACTATTTTACCAATTTATCCCATTAATATGGCTGGAGCTACAGAAGGTCTTGGTGGACAGGCGGTCGCAAAGACTGAGTTAAAACACGTTGCATCTTCCCTTATCAATGAAAAGACACCGCGGATCAATCCTGAATTGGTGGAACTTGCTAAAATCAGAAAACAGGCAGATGGTAAGACAATGTTTGAAGCTTCCCTTGCCGAGAAAGAAGAGGATAATTTTGTCAACTTTGCCGAAATTGATCAGGTTGTTGCAGCTGAAGGTAACGCAGCCCGTCAAGCACGGCTTCAACTCAAAAGAGATGTCTATGATAAATTTTTAAATAATGATCTGACAAGTCTGACAGGAGCAGAAGCGCTTGAGATACGAAAAGCCATGACAGCACTTCCGGGTTTCTGCGAATCAGTCTCCTATGCAATGGCAGGGACCGTGTTACCTGATCAGATTAAACAGTTAATGGAAGGGGGCGGTGGAGTAGTACTAACAGGACCACAATCAAGAGTTCTGATGGATATTTTAAATAAGTTTGCATCAGATGATCGGTTGAGATCTAGAATTGCAAAAAGTCTTTCCACATTAGAGCTTCCAGCTGAGGATGCGGTAAAAGTCCAGCAGATTGCTGATTTACGTGATGGAGTCAGAGATGAAGCAGCAAAACGTGCGGCACTTGCTACAGTAAACGGGACAATAACTGCGTTTGAGGCACAGCCGCCAGGAACACAAGACAGAATTACAAAAATTGGAAGAGATACTGACAAATGGTTAGGGCAACTTGAAGATGCCTATAAACCAAATACTCTGACTTTAGCAGACATAACAAATGCTGAAACCACCATTAATACTGCAGTAGCTGCAGCAAACGCAGCCTATTTAGCAGCAGCAGGAGGCGCTGCAGGTGCAGCTACTCAATTTGCTGAACTTCAAAAATTAACGAGAGAACAGGCAGTAGTTGTGGCAATGAAGACAGCATATACTGTAGGAACAGCTGCAGCTGATTATGCATCTTATCAGAATGTTGAGAGTGCCCGTGCGAAAAAAGCAAATCTTGATGCAGAAGTAAAAAAAATTGAAAAAGATAAAACGCAGATTGCTCAGCTTGAGGGAGAGCGTAACCGGTATGCCGGTAAATATAAGGCAAAACTTGACACTACACTGGGTGAAGCCATGAAGCGGTATTGGAATGAAGTAATCTTGGCAGAATCGGAACGGGCAGCCACAGCTGAAGCAAACAAAACCGAACAGAAAAAAGCTGAAGAAGCAACTGAACAGGAAAAAAGAGTTGCGGATGCGCATAAACTTCTTGATACATTTACTCACAGACTCTTTTTTAAATATAAAAATGGTAAACCGGTTGGTTTTGATGACAGGAAGCTGAAGGATTTTGTGAAAAAAGATATGTTAAGCAGAAGTCCCGCACAGATGTCTAGGGAACTTCTCGAACAAATCTTTAATAACCGGCATTTATTGCCTCCTGAATATGGTAATGAGATACAGAAAGTATTTGAGGGAATGGGATTAGGTAAGGGTACACCAGCTGCAACATTAAGAAACATATTAGATAAAATCGATCAGGGCAAATATGAAGAATGGGCAGCAGAAAAGGTACCGGATCTATTAGGATATGCATGGCATCGCGGGTATTATTTCGATCGGTTGCGGCTTAAGCCCGGTCAAGCTGAATTTTTAAAGCAGGCATATTCACCCGAGTTTTTTGCAACAGCATTAAATAAAAAGGCAGAATACATAAAAGCGGCTGAAGAGATGTTTGGTCAGGGTATCCTTGAAGGAGGCGCAATAAACGCTCATAAGCTCAAGAAAATAATCGGCGATGACTGGACTGAAGGATCAAAACGCTTGATGAGACTACTGGCGGTAACCGGAGGAGCCGCAGCAGGAGCTTTTGTCTTGGGTGGAGGACTCGCAGTTCCGGGAAGTCAGGCTGTATTTCCATTTAATACAACTGAAGCCTTACGAAGAGTCGCAAATACCGGTGCTCTTATTGCTGATGCAGGGGTACGAACAGCACAGGCTGCAAGTTCGGTAAGTCAGGCCGCGCTTGGAGGGGTAGCAAGTGGGATTATTGGTGGATCAAATTTCATTACAGGAGCGATTAATCCCTAAAACTCATCTATTGCCCAACGTAAAAATAGTATATAATCCGTATTTATGAGCGAAACACCGCTGGGAGCTCCAGCACAAGAACAACACGTACCCTCAGGGGTTGAATTACCCGCAGATTCTGTTAGTGGGGAGCCTCAAGGGCATACTCCTGATATTTCAACTCACGATACAGGAGCGTCTGGACATATACATGAATCACCACCTTCAGAAGGAGATGCAGCACGAGCCAGAGAAATGTTGCAGCAGGTTCTGCAACAAGCACAATCAGGGCATCAAACAGAGATTCAAGATGCGAGTCCTATTCCTACTCCTCAGTCACTCGCTTCTGAATCCCCATCACCATCTTCAAAAATGACATTTGAGCTTCCTAAAATTTTTAGTACTTTACAAAAAATTTCTTCATTTATTACTGCGCCTATTCGAGGATTCATGAGTTTTCTCCGTAGTGTCGGTAGGTGGATTGTTGCAAAATAATAAAAAATGGTGATGTGAGATTATATCCCTTCTTGAATTTCTCCCAGGAGTTTCAATACTACGGATTTTTTGTACCTTCTGTCTCCGCGGGAGTTTATGCGGATTGCAGGAAGTTTTCCTTTTTTACCCCACCGTTTTATCGTGAGTGAGCTAACGCGTAAAAGTCCAGCTACTTCGCGGATAGTCATCAGGTCGGGAAGATCGGAAAGTGATACCTTAGTAGATGGTTTGTTTTTAAGAGACATAGTATGTCCCATTATAAAAAGTGATTTATGAAATGTCAATACACATCAAACTATAAAAAAATTCCAGATAACACAAAACAAATCACAGACAAATTACAATTTTCAATACCCAAAAAGAAAAAATCAATACTGTAGTATATGATTTGTGATTTGTATTTTGTGTATTGTCTGTAATTTGTTATTTGTAATTTGTAATTTATAGTGAGTATCATATTGTACTTTACAAAAAGGTTTGCTATAGTGATTTTATCCAATGAAAAACCAGAGGGAGCGAGGTGAAATTGCGACTATTCTTACGGTTGGGACTCTTGTGGTGATTGCAGTCACCGCAGTCACATCGTCTCTTTTTTTAAATCAGAAAAAGACAACAGGATCAAAAGCAGCAGGAATGCTTCCTTGTAATAAATGCGTAGGAACAGTTTGTCAAAAAGCGGCAGGAACTTGTAATCCAGAATTGGATACGTGTACAATAAGTACTGATTGCAAAACTCCGACAGCCAAGCCAACTACAAAAGCTGCTGCAACACCAAAGCCGACCACAGGTGGTGGTGGAGGAGGGTTAAAGTCTTGCGGAAGTACTCCATCCTATACTGATGCTTCAACGTGCTCAACCCGGTGTGGTGGAGTAACATGCGATCCGTGTAATAACTTAGGAAAAACCAAATATATTTGTCCGAATTCAGGATCTACTCCTACCTGTGATAACTGGAATGATTTTGATCTTTCAGACTGTGAAGCCAAATGTGGAGCAGGGAACTGTAAGAAATGCTCGGATGCAGGCGGCAATATTAAATATCAGTGTAAAGCGGATGGTGATCCGAATGATACATGGACATGTGACATGTACAATAATGAATCATCATGTGCAAGTAATAACTGCTATTGGTGGGATGGCACATGTAATGATAAGGAAAAACCAAAACCTACTTCGACTCCTAAGCCAGGTGGAGCAGGTGAATGTAATACAAGTCCATTTAGATGTTCAAATTCAAGTCAGTGTCAAGATACCGACGAATATCCAAATGGAAATAGTAATAGTTATTACTATGGAACGGGTTCAACAAAAGGAGGAAAACAGTATGAGACGAGTGCTTGTTTAAAGGAAGTTACAAACCTGCGAGAATATTGTTGTGGTAAAGAAAAAACACCAAGTCCTGGGAGTAACGAGACATGTGGAAAAACAGGTGTTTCATGTAGCAGCGGTACTTGCAAAGATACTACAAAATCATGTCAAGCTGTTGAAGGGGCTCCATCAGGGGTATGTGCTTGTCTTGATAAACCCGTAACACCTGAACCAAGTCCCATTTTTACGCAAAATTGTTTGGTTGTTAGCTGTACAAGTCAACCAGATTATTGTCTTGATCCAAACAAATTACCAATAGCAAAAGATATTCGTAAAGGCGAAAAGACAGGGAAATATTATGGATCTTCGGATGATTGTATACATGATAGGAATGGAAAGGATCTGTCTTTTGGTTCAGGTTTATGTGAGTGCAGGGATGCAGCATCTTGTGAACCAAGATCATGTGGAGATTCCGGTATTTGTAAAAATGGAAAGCAGCCAAGAGATCCGAGTAAGCCCATTCATTATAATACTTCAAAAGGAACGTGGCATCTTACACAAGATTTTTGTCAAAGAGAAGAAGGGGGAGCAAAGGATCCAGAGTCAAAGTGCGATTGTGAAACTCCAAAGACGTCAAGGACTTGTCCAAATGGATGGAGATGTCCTGAAGGTATTGGTGCAACGTGCAATGCTGATGAAAAAGTTCATAACGAATCAAAGTGTGATTTGTGGATTAACAGCCTATGGGTTGCTGAACGAGGTTGTTGTGAAAAAATCACAACGACTGTTTTAGATGAAAAGGAAAAAAATAAATATATTGATTGTCCTGAAAGTCCAGATCAGCATTGTTACTCCCAAAGTAGTTGTCCTGCATTTAGTGGATTGACAGAAGAGGTTGGGCGCCCTTGTAAGCCAGACTCTTTAGACTCTGAAGGAGTGTGTTGTAAAAAACCAACAACTTTTTCCTCCTTCACCTCAGACGTCACCGCATCATATACAGATGTTCCCTATACTGAGCCCCAGGGGTTTGTAGCAGGGGGCGGGGGAGGGACATGTAAAGCTATTATAGTTAATGGAGTTCCAGTTGCATGTGCGACAAATTTATAAAAATATATGAACATATTATTTGATTTCTTTAAGAGTGTACGGTTTCGGATCCTTATGATATTGGGAGTGGCGTTTTTTCTTTCTCATGGGTTAAACAAAGAGGTTTTTATAGCAAATAGTCCTGAGGTAAGTCCTCAGTTTATTGCAAAACTGCGTGATTTACCCGGTACTATGAAATCACTGCCACAGGATATGATCGCGCTTATCCCCGGATTCGGGAAAAAAGCTCCATCTAAAACAGAGGATATTTTTGCTAATCTTCCGGAGGAAAAGATACCCGAAGGGTTGACGTTTGCTCCCCTCAGTAAGTCAGTACGTGCGGCTGAAGACCCATCAACAGGTCAAGGATATATACAAATTGACCAGGGGACGCAGTATCAAGTTACAGGGACGGTTGAAGTCGTAGTAAACGGGCAGACATATTCGGTTCCAAAAATTGAGATTGTAAAATAGTATTGCATTTTATTACAAGTTTTTCTATGCTGAGAATATAGGTTACAATTTTTAGTTTTTAATTTTCAATTTTTATTTTATTTAACTTTTAACATTTTATTTTAACTTTTGAGTTTTGATTTTTGAATTTTGAAATCTGTTTGTAATTTGTTATTTGAAATTTGTAATTTAGTATGTATATAGGTCCCTTTTACTTTGACACCAAGGAAATTTTCCTAATTCTTGCTGCAATTCTCATAGGAGTGGCAATGTTTCTCAATTGGCCGCTTATCTGGTTTAATCCGAAGATCCTCCTTACTCTCATTATTTTGATGTTAGTTACTAAAGGGCTACTTCCTGCCATACACAATGAAGCATTTTTTATTCTTGCAATTATTACGATATTCCTGACTTTGTATCTGCCCTTTTTTCAAATAGTCCTCTTTTATTTCATATCCTTCGGGCTTTTTAGATTACTGAGAGTAATCTAATAATAGATTTTGTAGATTATCTGCTATAGACAATATTTCTTTTTACACTTATATTAATCTCGATGAAATTACAAGTACCAAATAACAAATCACAGGCAAATAACAATAAAACAAATCACAAAGCGTATGATTTGGAGGAACGAACTCTTGATTTTTCAAAGTTAACTATACAATTTTGTACAAAGCTGCCAAAAACAGTTATAACTGTAAAGATTATCGATCAACTAATAAGATCATCTACCTCAATCGGAGCAAACTATCGTGAAGCAAACGATGCAGTTAGTAAAAAAGACTTTAAACACAGACTTTACATTGCACGGAAAGAAGCAAAGGAAACCTCTTATTGGTTAGAACTTATCGATGCGACTGATATACGAAACATAGAAGAGTTATTAAGATTAAAAGATGAGTGTATTCAACTTCGTAATATCCTTTCATCAATAATAAAAAAGCAACAAAAAAGTAAATAAAAAAATAAAGGTAGTTGATAATGATTTTAAAATTTGTAAATTGTGTATTGTAATTTGTTTGTAATTTGTGATTTGAATTTTGTAATTTCTCCCAATGGGTGTTATATTAAACTGATGTACCGGAAAAACCTACAGTTAGTAATTTTTACTGCAATTATTCTTTTCCTTTCCTTCCTCACCTATTTCCATAATTATTCATATCCTCCAAATCTTTTCTGGGATGAAAATTATCATATTGCCTCAGCTGAAAAGTATCTGCAGGGTATATTTTTTATGGAACCGCATCCGCCGCTTGGGAAACTATTTATTGCATTGGGTGAGCTTATTATCAATCCGAATAAAAATATTGACAAACGTGAATTTTTGGCAACTGATTATATACAGGATATTCCACAGGGATATTCATTTGCAGGTGTGAGATTCTTTCCGGTACTTTTCGCGACACTGGGAGCTGTTATTTTTTACTTGATTTTATATACCATATCCGGACGTGTGTTTTTATCTTTTTTATTTACATCTTTGTATCTTTTTGATAATGCACTTATAGTCCACAATAGGGGGGCGATGCTTGAAGGAACTCAGGTATTTTTTATCCTTATATTGACACTGTATTTTGTCAGACAATTACGTGTGTTTGACACACATAAAAAGCCTCTTTCGATAAGAAAGTTTGCCCTGCTTGGATTGCTGTATGGAATTGTTATTTCTATAAAATTGAATGGATTGATTTTCGGAATTTTTCCTTTTATTTTATTGTATTTTGAAACATATTTAGAACACTCGCGTTATAAAAAAAATCAGGTAATGTATTGTTTGAAAAACATCATTATTAAAGGAATAGTTTTTATAGTATCAACTCTCATTGTGTTTTTCGGAATATATTACGTTCACTTTTGTATCGCGTCAAATGCCTTTGGAGACAGATATTACGAAGCATCAAAACAGTATAAAGCAATAATTAATACCAAAAAGACAACGGATTTAAAACACATGTATCTGCAGTTACAAGAACATCTTTCGTATGTTATCCATTATCAAAAAGGGGTTCCTGTCTACGATGCGTGTAAACCAGATGAGAATGGGAGTTTACCTGTCACATGGCCCTTTGGAGGAAGCTCGATAAATTATCGTTGGGAAACAGCAAGTAGTGAAACACAGTATCTTTATTTACAGGGAAATCCGGTCATCTGGGGGTTTGGATTGTTAGGGGTATTTATTTCAATCATTCTCATTGGTGCTTTTTTTCTGTTTAGATTGCCTATAACAAACAGACGTTTATTTTCACTTATATGTATTTTCATAACAATCTATATTGGCTATATGGTTATGATGATGGGATTAAACCGGGTTATGTATCTGTATCATTACTTCATCCCACTTATTCTGAGCTTGATTCTGTGCTTTCTTTTATATCTGTATGTTTTTGATGCAGAACTGAAAAGACAGAGTCAGACACTACCTATTATTACCGTCTGTTTCATTGTTTTAATTATTGTAGTCTATTTCTTTTTTAGTCCGTTCACCTATTATCTTCCTCTTACTGGAGAAGAGTTCCAACTCCGGAACTGGTTTTCCTGGTGGAAGCTAAAACCAATATAAAAAATTTCTCAAATTGTATTGCAATCAGGCAGAACTTTCTTTATTATTATTGTATTACGAAACGAATAAATACATGACCTGCAGGAATATAAAAAAGAATCATTCCATGTTACGATCATCATTGTTTTTAGGATCATTTATCCTGATTTTTTCCCTTGCTGCAATGTTATTTTTGCGTAATAATTTTATTCGGAAAGTGGCGGCCCTTTCTTCATGCAATTCACAAAATAAAAATAAGATAGAGTGTAGTAATGGGAAGACATATCAATGTGTGAAAGATGATGGTTCATGGGTGTGGACAAGGATAAGTAATACCTGCGCAGCACAAAACAGTCCTACTCCTGCATCAACCAATACTCCTATTCCCACAAATACTCCTATTCCTACTTCTACACCTACTCCTATTCCTTCCATTTCCAATTTCAAAAAAGTCACCCCCAAGCAAAATAGTTGGTTATGGACAGAAGATCATACCAATAAGTACACCTTTTCTTGGACCCAGGCTCCATCACAATATAATCAATACCGGATTGTTATGTATAATCAAGCAAATCCTCCTGCTGCAGTTAAAACCTTTGTTATAAATGGTAATGCTACAACCTCACTGCTTATTGACTTTAGCACTGTACCGGAGATCATCAACGGAACATGGTATACCTGGCAAATGTTTGCATATATTTGTTCCGGTACCAGTTGCAGCGGAATGGGTGTTGCAGATGATGGGCAAAAATTCGGATTTTCAGTACCAAGCTATGTAGCCGCTCGTACATGGACAATAAACTCGCAAATAGTATGTCCGACGAATTTGGTGTTGTCCCGTAATGTAAGACCCTTTTACGCTTTTTGGACAGAAGAT